>JAKAHF010000051.1 GCA_021815245.1 Actinomycetes bacterium | reverse complement strand
CAGGCCGGCATCCTCGTGGGCAAGGCCGAGGTCATCGCTCTCTTGCGCACGCATCCGGTTGCACGGGCGCTCCGACTCGACAAGATGACGCTTGCCGCGCTCGAGGCCACCCTCGAGCTCTACCGTGACTTCGACACCGCGCGCGCGGCGGTGCCCACGTTGCGCTACCTGACCCGCGCGCCGCAGACGACCGCGGCTCTGGCGGGGGCGCTGCAGACGGCCATAGAGACCCGAGTGGCCGACGGATTCATCCTCGAAGTCGAGGATTCGAGCGCCCGGGCGGGCGGCGGCTCGATGCCGCTGGTCGAGTTGCCCTCGCACGCCGTGCGGGTGCGGTTCCCCGAGCAGGTCGACGCGCAATCGGCGCTGACCCCGACGGTCTCGGCGCTCGACGCCGAACTGCGTCGAGCGCCGCTCCCGGTCGTGGCGCGCGTCGCCCAAGACAGTCTGCACCTCGACGTCATCGCCCTCGACGAGCGCGACGTCGAAGCCGTGGCCGACAGTGTGGCCTGGGCTATGGCCCGAGTCATCAACGCCCAAGCCGAAGAAACGAAGTGAGCGCCATGCCTCTCTGGGAATACAAGGTAGTCTCGGTCATCGACCATCTCATCGGCGACCCTGCCGAGCAGGTGCTCAACCAACTCGGCGCCGAAGGCTGGGAGCTCGCCGGCATCGATACGACCTTCCCCGCTTTTCCGCGCTACGTGTTCAAGCGCCCCATCGGCGGAAGCCCGCTCACCGATGCGCTTGCGAATCCGTTCGCCAATCCGCTGGCCAGTCCGTTCCAGTTTCCGACCGAGCCTGAGCTCCCTCCCGACCAGGAACGCATCCTCCGCAACTCTTCCACCGCCGAAGCGCTGCTCGTCCTCCCCGAGGAGACGCGAAACGCGCTACTCGACGCGATCCTGTCCGAAGAAGAGAAGCAGTGCCCGACGCCGCCCGACGACCTCTACGAGCGGGTCGAGCGCTACTTCGCTGAGAACCGCTCGAAGGATGACTGACCAACTCCCCGACCGGCCCCTCACCCTCGGCACCGCCGGGCACATCGACCACGGCAAGACGACCCTGATCAAGGCCCTCACCGGCCGCGACACCGATCGCCTCAAAGAAGAGAAGGAGCGGGGCATCAGCATCGAGCTGGGCTTCGCCGAGTTGACACTCCCCGGCGGCCGCCACCTCAGCGTGGTCGACGTGCCCGGCCACGAGCGTTTCGTCAAGACCATGGTCGCCGGCGCCACCGGCATCGACCTCTTCATGCTCGTGGTCGCCTCCGACGACGGGGTCATGCCCCAGACCCGCGAGCACATGCGCATCATCGAACTGCTGGGCATCCCCCTCGGACTCGTCGCCCTCACCAAGATCGACATGGTCGACGAAGAGATGGTCGAGCTGGTGCAGGCCGACATCGAGGACTTCTTGGCGGGTACCCCCTATCCGACGGCGCCGGTCGTCCCTGTGAGCGGCGTCACCGGCGCGGGCCTGCCCGACCTGCTTGCCACCCTCGACCGCCTGGGCGCCGAAGTGCCTCCGCGGCCGTCGTATCCCGCGACCCGCCTGCCGGTCGACCGGGTCTTCTCCCTCAAGGGCATCGGCACGGTGGTCACCGGCACCCTCTGGTCGGGCAGCCTCGCGGCCGAGGACACGGTCGTCATCCTGCCCCCGCGGGCCGGCCGGGGCGGAGCCGGGGGCGGGCACGGAGGCGCCTCCATGCGCGAAGTGCGGGTGCGGAGCGTCCAGGTGCACGACCGCGACACCGACGCGGCTGCCGGCGGCCAACGGGTGGCGCTCAGCCTGACCGGCGTCGAGCGCGACGAGGTCGAGCGTGGACAGTGGGTCGTCAAAGACCCGGCCATCGACCCAACCTACCTCGCCGACGTGCGGCTCTCGCTGCTGTCGGACGCCCATGCGCCGCTGCCTCGAGTATCGAGGGTCCGCGTCGACCACGGCACCGCCGAGTTGCTCGCAAAAGTGGTGCTCGCCGATCAAGAATCCCTGCTTCCGGGCGAATCCTGTTACGCGCAGGTGCGCTTCGACGAACGGGCCCTGGTCTATCCGGGCGACCGTTTCATCGTCCGCTCGGTGACTCCGGTGACGACCATCGGGGGCGGCCGCGTGATCGACCCGGCACCGCGCAAACACAGCACGGGAGCCCGCTGGCACGAGCGCCTGTCCCTCCTCGAGCAGGGAGCCCCCGACGCGATCGTCACCGTTTTGCTCGAAGAACGTTTTCCGCTGGCCTTGACCCGAGCGAGACTCGAAGCGAGTCCTTACCTATGGCGATTTGCGACACCACAAGTGGTCGCGGCAGTCGCCGGCCTGCTGGCCGGCGGCCGCGCCCTGCCCGGCCGCACCGGGCCTGCCGCGCCGCCGCAGGCGGCGCCGGCCGGAGCGGCAAAGACTCCCGCCCAGGGCGGAGCACCCAAAGGAACCGCCCAACCGGCCGCCGCGAAACAACCCGGCGTCGGTTCGCCGAAGGGCGCCGCCCCGCTTGGCGTCGCCAAACCCGCCGGCGTCGGCTCCAACACTCCGCTCTTCCACGGCCCCTCACTGCTGGCTCTCACCGAGAAGACCCTCGCGGCGCTGCGCGGCCGCGCTGAGAACGATCCGCTCAACCCCTACCTCACGCTGGGTGATCTGCGGCGCGACCTGACTGCCGCCAAGGAGGCTCCCGCACTCGACGCCGCCCTCGACAGGCTGCTGACGGCCGGCGAAGCCGAGCGCACCGAGCACGGCTACCGGTGGGCACAGGCGGCGACGGTCAGCGGAGGGGCGAACGATCAGCTCGCCGCCCGTCTGCTCGAGCAGTTCACGACCGCGCTCGACTTTGCCGAAAGCCCGCTCGTCGCCACGGCGGCCGAAGCGGTGGGTCTCGCTCCGCGCGAGGCGCAGAAGCTCATCGACGCACTGGTGCGGCAGAATAAGCTGGTGAAAGTCGGCGAAGATCTCTACTACCCGCCCGACCGGCTGGCCGCTCTCATGGACCGCATCGCCGCCGCCATGGAAACCGCGGGTCAGATCACGCTGGCCGAAGTGCGAGACCTGCTCAGCACGTCACGGCGTTTCAGCCAGGCCCTGCTCGAGCACATGGACTCCGAAGGTCTCACACTCAGAGTGGGGGAGGCGCGGCGCCTCCGGCGGCGCCGCAGCCGGTGATGCCGCCGGGTGCGCTACGCAGACCTATTCAGATGCAGGCGGCATCTGCCGATTAGCTGTATGCAGGTCTTTGAGTCCTCGGCTGGGCAAGATGACCTATCCGAGTAGCCACGAGTAGAAGCGGAACTTGGTGGGAGCAGGAAGCGAACGCCCAGAGAACCTGAAAGACGCCGCTGAGGCGCCTATCGACGGAGGCGTTGAGGACGACCGTCCCTACCGCTCGCTTTTCGACTCTAGCCTCGACGCGATACTGCTGGTGACGGGCGACGACGCCGTCGTTGACGCCAACCAGACGGCCTGCTCCCTTCTAGGTCATACTCGCGAAGAGTTGTGCATCCTGCGGCGCAAAGACCTCATCGTCCCGGGACCCGAGGTGGATCGTGCCGTGGAGGAGCGCGATCGCACAGGCAGGTCCTCGGGCGAAGTGACCTTCAGGCGCAAGGATGGCACGACCTTCCCCGGCGAATTCACCTCCTTCACCGTCCCAGGCAGAGGTAGTCCCAAGAAGGCCTTCCTCATCTTTCGTGATATCAGCGAGCGCCGGGCGGCGGAGGAGGCTTTGCGGCAGAGCGAAGCCCGGCTCATCCAAGCGCAGAGGTGCGCCCACATAGGCAACTGGGAGATCGATCTCGACGCGCAGACCATATGGGGGTCGCAAGAGGCCTATCGCATCTATGGTCTGGAGCCCGAACCAGGTCCGGTCGACCTGGCGTACGCGGAGACGTTCATCCTGCCGGAAGACCGACCCCACATGGCAGCGGCTCTCGCCGATCTAGTCGCGGGTCGCGCGTCGTACGACGTCGAGTACCGAATGGTGCGGCCCGACGGGACGGTTCCTCTTCTCCACTCCACGGCCGACCTCATTTGTGACCCTGAGGGAAGGCCGATTAAAGTGGCCGGTGTGGTGCAGGACGTCACCGACGCTCGTGATGCTGAGAACCGACTCAAGCTGACCCAGTATGGCGTAGACAATGCCACCGACGCCATCTTGTGGATGACCGGCGACGCTCGACTGATCTGGGTGAACGACTCGGCCTGTCGCATTCTCGGCTACTCTCGCGAAGAACTGCTGGACATGACCCTTTTCGATGTCGACACTCTCATGGATCGCGACGTCTGGCCTGAGCAGTGGGAGAGGCTGAAGCACTTTGGCCCCTTCACTTTCGAACGTACCATGACGAAGAAGACCGGGGAGATGGTCCCCGTCGAGGTCAACGTCGGCTATGTCGCCTACCGGGGCGTCGAATACAACTGCTCCTTCGCCCGCGATATCACCAATCGCAAGCGGGCAGAAGAAGAGGCAACGCGCCTCAGCCGCATCATCGACGATTCCTTCGACGAAGTCTACGTGTTCGATGCCGAGACCCTGCGCTTCGTTCAAGTCAACCAGGGGGCTATACGGAACCTGGGCTACACCTTGGATGAACTCTACGACATGACTCCGGTGGACCTGAAGCCTGCCTACACGTTGGAGTCGTTCGAGCAGTTGGTGACGCCGCTCCGCAATGGAACCGAGGAGCAGTTGATCTTCTACACTGAGCATCGCCGCAAAGACGGGTCGCTGTACCCTGTGGAGGTGCGTCTGCAGCTGACCGATCTCGAGCCTCGACCGATGTTCCTCGCCATCATCCTCGACATCACCGAGCGCAAGGCCGTGGAGGAAGCGCTGAGCGTGGCTGAGGAACGCCTCCGCCAGTCGCAGAAGATGGAGGCCATCGGCCAGTTGGCCGGTGGGATAGCGCATGACTTCAACAACATACTGACCGCGATTCTCGGGTACTCCGATCTGCTACTAACTGGCTCTCAAGGAGTCATCCAGCCGATCCGCCCAGAGCTCGAGCAGATCAAGCGGGCGGCCGAACGGGCCGGCGCGCTGACGCGGCAGATCCTGGCCTTCTCGCGCCGGCAGGCGCTCAACCCTCAAGTAGTGTCGTTGAACGACATTCTGAGCGGCATGGAACCTCTTCTGCGACGCACTTTGGGCGAGCACATTGATGTTGTTTGCGAACTCGATCCCGACCTGGGCCTGACCGAACTCGACGCGCACCAATTCGAGCAGGTGCTGATGAATCTGGCGGTGAACGCCCTTGATGCCATGCCGGCCGGAGGCCGGTTAACCTTCAGCACGGGCAACGCTGAGATCGACGGCAAGACCGCTGCCTTGCCGCCCGAGCTCTTGGCCGGAAGATACGTCATGTTGACTGTGCAAGACACCGGCATGGGCATGGACGAGGCGATCGTCAGCCGCGTGTTCGAGCCGTTCTTCACGACCAAGGAGACGGGCAAGGGCACGGGGCTCGGACTCTCCACCGTGTACGGCACGATACGTCAGAGCGGCGGCAGCATCACAGTCGACAGCCGAGTTGGTGAGGGTTCTCGCTTCACGCTGTACCTGCCGCGGGTCTTTTCGACGATGTCGAGACAGGAGGAGCCGGGCCGCCCGCCTTCTGAAAGCCAAGGCGGAGAGACTGTCATGGTAGTGGAAGACGAGGTGTCGCTCCAAGAGCTTATCTCGACGACGCTTGTCGCCTTCGGGTACAGGGTGATCGTGGCCGGCGACGGCGCCGAAGCGCTTGAGACCTTGGCGCGACGGCAAGACCCTCCCGATCTCCTGCTGACAGACGTCGTGCTCCCGAGCGGTCTGCAGGGGCACGAGTTGGCCGAACGGTTTCGGAAGATGATCCCCGGTCTGCCGGTGCTATTCATGTCGGGCTATCCGCGGGACTACATCGTCCACGAGGGACGGCTCGACCGGGGCGTGCACTTTCTGCAGAAGCCCTTCACGCCTCAGCAGCTGCAGGCTGCCATCAGGGAGAGATTGGCAGGTGCCACCTAGCGGCGGGTATCATTAGGGGTGGAGCGGCGTTCGGTCTGGTGGCCGGCCTGGTCTTCAAAACCAGTGTTGGGGGGTAGGCCCCTCCAGGGTAGGTTCGATTCCTATGCCGCTCCGTAAGGCGCTTGTCGTGCTACGGTTGTTGTGAAC
This sequence comes from Actinomycetes bacterium, assembly GCA_021815245.1. Next base: position 2,805 of record JAKAHF010000051.1, on the reverse strand, counting down.
CTATGAAACAAGCCTGGGAAGGCTATGGCAGACTCCTTCGTGCATCTCCACCAACACTCGGTGATAGAGGTCTGCGGGTCCGAGCTGCTTGGTCCATCACCCATGGTCTTGCCCTACTACTGCGTGAGATGCGGCGAAGACGCCGAAGACGGAAAACGTTTCACGACAAGTCTGCATGCGTCTTCTCTCCCATATTCCAGACTCGGCCGTCTCCTCGCCTACGCAAGAGGCAGGGAGTTGACCATCAGCTATTCTCTATGCAGGAGCTGCGCGCGTCATAGGCTCCATAGGCATTTCGCCACTGGGGCCGCATGGGCGCTGTTTGCGGCATCCTTCATCTCAATCGCGTTCTTTTCTCACAGAACGCGAATCTTCATTGCCCCGCTATGCCTCCTTCTCGTGGCTTCTATCCTCACCTGGCTGGACAATCCGGCGCCCATTTGGGCACGGCGCTACGGAAACCGGGTCTTTACGGTCAAAGGTGCCGGGGAAGGGTTCCTGGCAAGATTGCGCCGGAGCGCACTGTAGCGTGGCCATGACAAAGTCCGTGAGCCCCTTTCTTAGCACCGCCACCATCATCGTTTGCTTCGCGGCGCTCATCGGTGCGGCGATCGCCAGGTTCTCCGCACTCGTGGTGCTTCTGGGGCTGGCGATGGCCGCCGCGCTCGTCACCAAGGTGTGGAGCCATCTCTGCCTGAAGGGCGTGACCTGCGAGCGCCGGCTGAGCGAGAAGCGGGTATTCCCCGGTGACGAAGTCCTCTTGACCCTGCGGGTGGTCAATCACAAGGTGCTGCCCCTCCCCTGGATCGAGATCCAGGACGAAGTGCCCGCCTCGCTGGTCGCTCCGACGAGTGGGGTGGGCCGAGAGCCTTCCCACGAAACACCGGGACAGCACGGTCTCGTGACTCTGTCTCGATCGACTCCCCTGTCCTGGTACTCGGCTGCCATCTTCACCCAACGGCTGGACTCCTCTGCCCGGGGCTACTATCCGTTCGGTCCCCTCTCCGTGGTCTCGGGGGACATCTTTGGCCTCCATCCCCGCAGCCTCGTGCAACCCGACATCGATCACCTCATCGTCTACCCACGCACGTACGCGCTCCCCCAGCTCGGCATCCCCTCCCTCTCTCTTCTGGGTGACGCACGTTCGCGGCTGCGCGTGTTCGATGATCCGTCGCGACTCGTCGGAGTGCGCGATTACGAGCCGGGCGACAGCCTTCGCCGTATCCACTGGAAGGCCAGCGCCCGGAGCGGCGCGCTTCAGGTGAAGCTTTTCGAGTTCACCACCGACCTCAAGGTGGCCGTCTTCCTGGGTGTCGACACCTTCGCCGGGCGGCCCCAGAACGACCTGGAGCTCGGCATTAGCACGGCCGCTTCTGTGGCTCGCCATCTCATGCAGAAAGACGTGCAGACCGGGCTCTACGTCAACACCAGACTGGCCGACAGCCAACAGCCGGCATGCATTGCGGCCGGCACAGGCGCTGCGCACCTGGCGCTGGTCCTGGAGGCGCTCGCCAAGACCACCGCCGACGCGGATAGTGCTTTCGTCGACTTCTTCGAGAGCCGGCGGGGCGATCTAGGATTCGGCGGAACCCTCGTCTTCGTAGTCGGCCAGGTGCCACCCGCGATCGAGCTGATGATGACCGATCTCATCAGGGCGGGAAGGCGCATCGTGGGGTTCAAGGTCGGGACGGACGGTCGAGAGACCCACACGCCGGGCGCGTACTGGCAAACGGTTCGGGAGGCTGTGACCTCATGACCGTAGGAGTCGGGCCCAGCTGGGGACGGACCGCGGTAGCCACCGTCGCGGCGGCCGGCCTTGAGTGCGCCTGGCTCTACATGCTGCTGCACGTCGCCGACCAAGGATTTCAGACGGCCGTGTCCGTACCCGCCCTCTTCCTCATCTACGCCGCATCGTTGGCATGGATGATCGCACTCCGCGCGATGATCCGCCCCCCCTTGGCAAGAGCGGCGCTGTCGTGGGTGACCTGGCCTGCCGCGGTCTTCCTTCTATTGCTTGGGATGTTCCACGGCTTGGCTGGGATCGCCCATGCAGTCCAGGCGACGGTCTTCATCGTCCTCGCGAGCGGCGTTCTTTGGTGGATCGGGGCCCGTCTCGGCGGCAGCCGCACGACCTACAGCCGCGTGGTGATCGCATTCCAGTTCGGCTTCATGATGCTGGCCGTCTCTCTCTTCATCGGCTACGCGGTTCACGCCGACCTGGCCGCTGCCATCCCAGCGGCCGTGAGCTTCGTCTGTCTCGGTCTCATCGCCGCGGCAGTCACCCGGACCGACGACGAGGGCGCCCCTCTGTTCTTTCAGCGAGGCGGCACCTGGTGGGGGATGCTGCTGGTCAGTCTGGCCCTGGTGCTCACGCTGGGACTTATCGCCGGCGTTCTCTTCACCCCGGAACTGATGCACCTCGTCGCTCGAGGCATCCGCGCTTTGTGGAATCTATTCGCGCGCATGCTCGGCCTCATGGCAGGGCTCTTCCCTTCTTCCCACTCCGAGCCCCAGCCGGTTCCCGGCCCAGAGGTGACCATACCCCAAGCACCAGAGCCCGGCTTCTCCTTGGCGCTGCCGGATTGGTTGCGGCATTCCTTTGAGGTTGTCTTCATCGTTCTGTTCGGAGGCATCACACTCCTTGCCATATGGCGGGTCATTTCTCAGGTGTTCGTCAGTCTGCGACGCGCGGGAGACGGTACGGTGAAGATGGAATCGCTGCGGGGCGCGTTCCGCCATGATGTGGCGAACCTCTTGCGGAGCGTGTTCGCCCGGCTGATCGACCTGCTCCTTCTCGGCCGATTT
>JAKAHF010000050.1 GCA_021815245.1 Actinomycetes bacterium | reverse complement strand
ATCTTGAATTTCGCAAATCCCGACATGGTCGGTCATACGGGCGATCTTCCGGCGACCGTCGAGGCTGTGCAGCACGTAGACCGGTGCCTCGGTAGAGTGCTCGCCGTGTTGGAAGGTGCTGGGGCCAAGATCATCGTCACCTCCGACCACGGCAACGCCGAGGATATGATCGAGGCCGACGGCAGCGAAGGGACTGCTCACAGCACCAACAGGGTGCCTCTGGTGGTGTTGGAACGTGGTCTGCGATTGCGCGACGGCGCAGGATTGTCCGACATTGCGCCCACTTTGCTGGGCTTTTTGGGCATCGCTGCTCCACCGGAGATGACCGGAGTGGGCGTCGTCGCGGAGTGAATAACTCACTTGTGTATACAAAAGCCACCCGTTTGGTGGTAACTTACGTTCAACGAAGCAGTGGCCCACGGCGGGCAAAATGGTCTGTAAAGCAATGTAGAGGAGAGGGCTGGCGGTGAAGTACGTCTTGGTCGCGTTGGATACCATTCTTGGTCTGGCGGTGCTGTTGCTTGTGTTTTTGCACTCGGGCAAAGACGCCGGTTTGTCGACGACCTTCGGTGGTACCGGTGCTTTCGGAGGCAGCGGGGTCGTACAGAAGAACCTGGATCGCCTCACCATCGCGTGCTCGGTCGCCTTTGTGGCCGTTTCGATAGCCCTCGCTTACATCATCTGAGTTCGTCGTGGCCAGCATCCCGATGTCGCACGCGAGTGCGGGGGAGGTGGTTTCAGGTAGCGAAAGCCAAGAGGGATGGCGTGGGGTGTCAAAAGAGACTAGGAGGGATAGAACTTGAAACTTCATAAGACTTGGATTGCTCTCATCCTTGCCTTGGCGCTGGTTGCAGCGCTGGGCGTCGTGGCCGTCGGCTGCGGCGAGGAGGAGACTACTACTACCACTACCGCGGCTCCTCCGGCTGATCAGCCGGTCGACGGCGGCACTGTGATCTTCGAGATCGGCAACCCGTCGTATATCGAGCCGACTCAGGCCTTCGAGTCTGAGGGCGTGCAGGTCGTGCAGGCCGTGTTCGACAGCCTTGCCCAGTTCGACTATGTGACGAACGAGCTCAAGCCCGATGTGGCCGAGAGCTGGGAGCCGAACGCCGACGCGACTGTTTGGACCTTCCACCTCAAGAAGGGCACCAAGTTCCACAACGGCCGCGAGGTCGTGGCTGGTGACTTCAAGTACGCGTGGGAGCGCATCTGCAACCCCGCCAACGAGTCTGGTATCTCCTACCACCTCTCGGCGATCAAGGGCTTTGACGAAATGCAGGAGGGCACCGCCACTGAGCTCTCCGGCGTGAAGGTCGTTGACGACTACACTCTCGAAGTGACCCTTGCCTACGGGTATGGCGACTTCGAGTATGTCGTGGGCCATCCGTGCCTGTGCCCGATCCCGAAAGAGGAAGTCGAGAAGGATCCCGCCGCCTACGCTCTCAAGCCGATCGGCAACGGTCCGTTCATGCTTTCTGAGCCGTGGGTCGCGGGTCAGTATGTGAAGGTCGTGAAGTTCCCCGACTACGCGGGCACCAAGCCGCACGTCGACGGGGTCGAGTTCAAGATCTTCGAGGATATCGAGACCGCCTACCTGGGCTTCCAGGCGGGCAGCATCGACTTCACCCAGGTTCCTCCGGGCAACATCGAGACCGCTAAGGCCTCCTATGGAGTGTCCGAAAACGGCTACACGTCCGACCCGGGCAAGGCTGTCCAGCTGGGTGCCGAGTCGGCCATCTACTATCTCCTGCTGAACAACGAGGCCGCGCCGTTCGACGATCCGCTCGTTCGCAAGGCCGTCTCGCTGGCTATCGACCGTGAGACGATCTGCAAGGTCGCCTACGAGGGTGTCCGCAAGCCCGCCGATAGCTTCATCCCGCCGGGAGTCGAGGGCTACGAGGCCGGTGCATTCCCATATGCCAAGTACGATGTCGAGGCTGCCAAGAAGATGCTGGCCGACGCGGGATACGCTGAGGGCAAGGGCCTGCCCGCCCTCAAGCTGTCGTTCAACTCCGGTGCCGGGCACGAGGACATCATGACCATCGTGCAGCAGAACCTTGCGGCGATCGGTATTGCCGCCGAGTTCGACACCAGCGATGGCCCGACCTACTGGGACAAGGCCCAGAACGGTCAGTACCAGCTCGGTCGTAGCGGCTGGATCGCCGACTACCCGATCATCGATAACTTCGTCTACTCGAACCTGGTGAGCACGTCTGCCGACAACTACTCCAGGTACAACAGCAAGGCCTTCGACGATGCCATCTACGCGGCTCGTCAGATCGCCGACACCCCCGCTCGTATCGCGAAGTACCAAGAGGCTGTGAAGATCGCCGGCGAGGACTGCCCGGTCGTTCCGATCACCTTCTACGCGCATCAGCGTGTGGGTTCCACCAGGCTGCACAACTTCACCTACAGCCCGCTGGGCCTCGGTGATTTCGTCTCCTGCTGGCTGGCGGCCCAATAAGCCGAAGCGAGCGGGCAGCGTACTAGTGTCATCAAGCGGCGGGGTGCCCCCCGGGGCATCCCGCCGCTACACAAAGACTGCCAGGGGAACCAGTGCTAGCCTACATAGGAAGACGCATCATCCAAGTCATCCCGGTATTCATCGGGATCACCATCATCCTCTTTCTTCTACGCACGATTGTTCCTGGAGACCCTGTCAGCCTTCTCATCGGCGAACGCAGCGTTCCCGAGGCTGTGCGCGAGCAGGTCATCAAGGAAAACGCGCTCGACAAACCTGTCTACACGCAGTATTGGCGCTATCTGACGAGGCTCGTGCAGGGTGACTTAGGCGAGTCGTACCAGCAGAAGAAGCCGGTCACCACGATCCTCATGTCGAAATTCCCGAACACGCTCAGGCTGGCTCTGGTGGCTCTGATCATCGAGACGATCATCGGACTGCTCGCCGGCATACTATCTGCCGTCAAGAAGTACTCGTTCTGGGATGTCCTGGTGACGCTCAGCACATCGATCCTGGTGTCGGTGCCGGTGTTTTGGCTGGGCATGGGCTTTCAGGTGCTCTTTGGCATCTACTTCAAGAAATGGGGCCTTCCACACCTGCCGATCTTCGGCATGAGCTCCGATGAATTCCCTGGGTTTGTGCACTACATACTTCCCGGGCTGACACTGGCTTCGGTGTCGACCGCGTATGCGGCCCGCATAGCCCGCAGCCAGTTACTCGAAGTCATGGGTCAGGACTACATGCGCACCGCGGCCGCGAAGGGGCTGTCAGGGGGACAGGTCATATGGAGACACGGTCTCAAGAACGCCCTGATTCCTGTCGTCACCTTCTTGGGGCTCGATCTTGCCGCCATGGTCGGAGGCACGATTCTGACCGAAACGGTCTTCAACTGGCCCGGCATCGGGCTGGAGCTGTTCCATGCCATCTCGCTGAGAGACTGGCCGATCGTCACCGGCGGCGTGGTCATCATCGTGCTGCTGGTGATGCTGATCAACCTTGTGGTCGATATCAGCTACGCCTTCCTCGACCCACGCATCCGCTATCACCGGGCCGCGGAGTAGGGTGACGGGTATGGAGGAGCAGAAGCCATTGGCTGAGACGAAAGAGCTCGAGTTGACCACAGCGGCCGAGTGCGCCATCGAAACGGAGAGCAAGAGCCGCACCCTAAGGGGAGACGCGTGGCGCCGGCTGCGCAAGAACAAGCTGGCGATGGCCGCGCTGGTCTGGATCATCATAGTGATCCTCATCGCCGTCACGGCAGACTTGTGGGTCGCGAGAACGCTGGGCGACCCGATCAAATTCGACACCACAACGATGTCGGATCATTCTCTCTCTCCGCCTTCGGCCGACCACCCGTTCGGCACGGACAAGATGTCGCGCGACATCGCTTCGCGCATCATCTATGGGGCGAGGGTTTCGTTGCTCGTGGGTGTGGTCGCGGTCGCGATCATGCTCGCCATCGGTCTCGTCCTTGGGGCGCTCGCCGCGTACTACGGCGGTATCTGGGATTCGCTCATCATGAGGGGCGCGGACATGTTCTATGCCTTCCCCTTCGTGCTGTTCGCCATTCTCATGATCGCGGTTCTCGGAAAGGGATTGCAGAACGTGTTCCTGGCTATCGGCGTGCTCGGCTGGCCGAGCATCGCCAGGGTGTTTCGCAGCTCGATCCTATCGGTGAAGCAGAACGAGTATGTCGACGCCGCCCGGGCCATGGGAGCCTCGACCCGTCGCATCCTCTTCCGCCACATCATGCCCAACGCGGTAGCGCCGATCGTCGTCTACGCGACCATGAGCATCGGTGCCGCCATCTTGGGCGAGGCGGCTCTCAGCTTCTTGGGCATGGGCGTCGTCCCGCCGGCGCCCTCGTGGGGCGGCATGCTTGCTGAGGCCCGCGGCTACATGTTCACCGCGCCCTGGTTGATGATCTATCCGGGCATCGCGATCATCACGACGGTGCTGGCATTCGTGCTGCTCGGCGATGGGTTGCGCGATGCCCTCGACGTCAAGATGAAGGAGTAAGCGTTGCCTCCGCTACTCGAAGTCGATGATCTACATATGCATTTCTTCACCCGCGACGGGGTCGTCAAGGCCGTGGACGGGGTGAGCTTCGTGCTCGAAGCCGGAGAGACCCTGGGAGTCGTGGGCGAATCGGGCTCGGGCAAATCGGTCACGGCGCTCTCGATCATGCGTCTCATCCCCGAACCACCGGGCAAGGTGGTGAGTGGAGACATACGCTTCAAGGGCGAGAGCATCCTCAAGATGAGTGAGAACGAGCAACGCAAGTTGCGCGGCAATCGCATCGCGATGATCTTTCAGGATCCGATGACTTCGCTCAACCCCGTGTATCGGGTCGGCAAGCAGATAGCCGAGCCCCTCCGTCAACACAAGGGCCTGGGCAAGAAGGAGGCCTGGGCGGCGGCGGTCGAGCTGCTGACGCGCGTCGGCATTCCGAAGGCCGCCGATCGTTCGCGCGACTACCCGCACGAGTTCTCGGGAGGCATGAGGCAGCGGGCAATGATCGCCATGGCCTTAGCCTGCGGCCCCGATATCCTCATCGCCGACGAGCCGACGACGGCGCTCGACGTTACCATCCAGGCCCAGATCTTGGAGCTCATGCAAGAGATCCAAGCCCGCACCGATTCGGCGATCATCATGATCACACACGACCTTGGGGTAGTGGCTGAGATGGCGAACAACGTCCTCGTCATGTACGCCGGTCGACCGGTGGAGTATGGCACGGTCGATCAGGTGTTCTACCGGCCTCTTCACCCCTATACGTGGGGACTGCTCGACAGCCTTCCGCGCCACGATGTCGACGAGAAGGGCCGGTTGTGCCCGATCAAGGGGCAACCGCCCAGCCTCATCAATCTGCCGAGCGGTTGCTCGTTCAGCCCTCGCTGCAGCTTCGCGACCGACGAATGCCGGTGCACTCCTCAGCCGCTGACCGAGATCGAGCCGGGCCATCTATCGGCGTGCCAGTACTCCGGCGACAAAGAGTTCCTGGCGCAGAGCGCATACTGCCCAGTCGAGGTGCGGTAGCATGAGCGCTCTACTCGAGGTCGAAGGACTGACCAAGCACTTCTACGTGGGGCAGGGCGTCATCCTGTCCAAGCTCGGCAAGACGGTCAAGGCGGTCGAGGACGTGTCGTTCTCGGTCGAGCAGGGTGAGACGCTCGGCCTGGTGGGCGAGTCGGGCTGCGGCAAATCGACCACAGGACGCTGCATCAACAGGCTCCTCGAGGCGACGTCGGGAAAGATACGCTTTGGGGATACCGACGTCAGCAAACTGCATGGCAAAAGCCTGAAGTCGTATCGTCGCGAGGTACAGTTCATCTTCCAAGATCCCTACGCCTCGCTGAACCCGCGCATGACGTTCGGCGAGATCATGGCCGAACCGCTGCTGATCCACGATGTCGGCACGCGCAAAGAGCGCGAGCAGCGCGCCAAAGAGATGCTCGAGGTGGTCGGTCTCAGCCCCGAACACATCCATCGCTATCCCCACGAGTTCTCAGGTGGCCAGAGGCAACGGGTGGGCATCGCTCGAGCGCTGATGCTCCGGCCCAAAATGATCATTTGCGACGAGCCGGTCTCGGCGCTCGACGTGTCGATCCAGGCGCAGATCATCAACCTGCTCGACGAGCTGCAAGACGAGTTCGGCCTGACGTACGTGTTCATCGCCCACGACTTGGCGGTCATCCGGCACATCTGCGACCGGGTCGCGGTCATGTATCTCGGCAAGATCGTCGAGATGGGCGGGTGGAAAGAGGTGTATGACACCCCGAACCATCCGTACACGCAGTCGCTTCTGTCGGCCGTCCCGGTTCCCGATCCCAACAAACAGCGACGGCGCGACCGCATTATCCTCCAAGGCGACGTACCGAGCCCGATCGATCCGCCCAAGGGTTGCCGGTTCCACACCCGGTGCCCGATCGCTCAGTTCCCGATCTGCAGCGAGCAGGAGCCGGCACTGAAGACGGTCGGTGACAATCACTCGGCCGCATGCCACTTCGCGAAGGCGTTCCCGATCCCCGAAGGCACCACGGGGGTTCCGGCTGCTCTCGACTCCGACGGCGAGTGGGACGAGGCGGGAGTATAATTTCTGCCGCAGCCTGGGTAGTCGCGGGGGTGCGCGTTCGCGTGCCTTCGAGGAAAGTCCGGACACCGCAGAGCGGGGTGCTGGATAACGTCCAGCCGGGGAAACCCGAGGGAAAGCGCCACAGAAAGTACACAGCACGCCGGCTTGTCCGGCTGCAACGGTGAAAAGGTGCGGTAAGAGCGCACCGGCGTCGTGGTGACACGATGGCCTGGCAAGCCCCACCCGGTGCAAGGCCGAATAGGGAGACGCTCGAGGGCTGCTCGCCCGATGTCTCCGGGTTGGCCGCATGAGCCGTCTGGCAACGGACGGCCACAGATAGATGGCTACCGGCGCAAGCGTGGCCGACGACGGCCGCCTGCGTGCACAGAATCCGGCTTACAGGGCTGCTGACGTAGAGGCTCCTTCCCGAGTGGAAGGAGCCTCTGCCATACTAGAATGGATGGGACGTGTCGATAGAACGCATTGTGGGTGCGTACTGGGGGACGTGATCTCTAGGAGGCGAGCAGTGGGACGCAAGCGAGTGGTGATCATGGGAGCGGCGGGACGGGACTTCCACAACTTCAATGTGGCGTTTCGCGATGACGCCGACATCGAGGTGGTGGCCTTCACTGCGACCCAGATTCCCCACATCGACCGGAGACGCTACCCGCCGGAACTCGCCGGGCCTCTGTATCCCGAAGGCATCCCCATCCTGCCCGAGAGCAATCTCGACTCGCTCATCAAGAAGCAGGGCGTGCAGGAGGTCATCTTCGCCTACAGCGACGTGTCTCACGAGTTCGTCATGCACCAGGCTTCTCGGGTGCTGGCGGCAGGGGCCGACTTCTCCCTGCTCGGTCCCGGCACCACTGCGATCGGTTGCGAGGTGCCGGTGATCTCTATCCTCGCGACCCGCACCGGCGCAGGCAAGAGTCCGACATCGCGTTTCGTGGCCGGCCTCCTCATGAACCAAGGAGTCACGCCGGCGGTCATCAGGCATCCGATGCCCTACGGAGACCTTGTGAAGCAGCGTGTTCAGAGGTTCGCCGCGATCTCCGATCTCGACCGGCACAAGGCCACGATCGAGGAACGCGAGGACTATGAGCCGCATATCCGTCGAGGTCTGGTCGTGTGGGCCGGTGTGGACTATGAGGCGATCGTTGCAGAGGCACAGAAGGAAGCCTCGGTCATCATCTGGGACGGGGGCAACAACGACTTCTCGTTCCTGCGGTCGAATCTGGAGATCGTGGTTGTCGATCCGATCAGGGCCGGTCAGGAACTTTCGTACCACCCGGGCGAGATGAACCTGCGCCGGGCCGACATAGCCGTGATCAGCAAGGTGAACTCGGCCTACCCGCACGATGTCGACAAGGTGATCGCCAACATCCGTGAGGTCAACCCGACGGCCGTCATTGCGCAGACCGACACCGTTATCAGCGCTTCTGACAAAGCCATGATCAAGGGCAAGGCCGTACTCGTGGTGGAGGACGGGCCCACTCTGACGCACGGTGGCATGGAGACCGGGGCGGGCATGGAGGCGGCACGGCAGTTCGATGCCGACGGCGTGGTCAATCCCCGACCGTACGCGCAAGGTGAGATCGCCGACACGTACGCGACCTACCAGCATCTAGGCCCCATCCTGCCAGCGGTGGGCTACTATCCGCAGCAACTCCGCGATCTGGAGGCGACCATCAACGCGGTGCCCGCCGATGTGGTCGTGAGCGCGACCCCATTCTCTTTGGGCAGCCTGCTGAAGCTGAACAAACCCGTCGTTCAGATCACCTATGAGCTCGTGGAGCGGGGAGAACCGAGACTGTCGGACCTTGTGCGGTCGTTCTTGTGGAAGCAGGGCCTGGCCGGCTAGCGAGCCGCGCCGTCGCCAGGTTTCGCAGTGCAGCACCCGTGGGTGCGTGGGTCGAAGACGCCGGAACTCGAAGAGAGGAGACCGAGATGGCTTTCAAGTTGCCCGATCTGCCGTATGCAAAGAACGCTCTCGAACCATATCTGAGCGCCGAGACGCTGGAATATCACCACGACAAGCATCACAACGCGTATGTTACGAACCTCAACGGTCTGATCCAGGATGCGGCCGGTAGCAATGAAACCGAGGAAGACCTGGAGAGGATCATCCGCGAGGCGGAGGGGCCCCTCTTCAACAATGCCGCGCAAGTCTGGAACCATACGTTCTATTGGCAGTGCATGAAGCCTCAGGGCGGGGGAGAACCTTCGCCTGAGTTGAATGCGGCGCTGGAGAAGGACTTCGGCTCCATGGACGACTTCAAGAAGGAGCTCAGTGCGGCTGCGGTCGGCCAGTTCGGCTCGGGTTGGGCCTGGCTGGTCGTTGACGGGGGCCAGCTCAAGGTCGTCAAGACCGGCAATGCCGACCTGCCGCTGAAGCATGGGCAGGTCGCGCTGCTGGTGATCGACGTGTGGGAACACGCCTACTACATCGACTACCGCAACCTGCGGC
>JAKAHF010000049.1 GCA_021815245.1 Actinomycetes bacterium | reverse complement strand
CTCCGGCAAAGCCGCTGTCAGCACGGGTTTGGGCTTCTTCGACCACATGCTCGAACTGGTCGCCGGTCATGGGCTCTTCGATCTCGAGATCGAAGCCGCGGGTGACCTGCATACCGGTGCCCACCATACCGTCGAAGACGTTGGCATCTGCCTGGGTCAAGGCATCGCCGAAGCCGCGGGCGACAAGAGGGGCATCAACCGCTATGGGAATATGCTGCTCCCCATGGATGAAGCCCTGGTTCTCGTGGCTCTCGATCTGAGCGGACGCCCCTATTTCGCCTACGAAGGCGGCCCCGTGGGGGAGACCATCGCCGGCTTCGAGACCAGCCTGGTGGCTGAGTTCTTCAGGGCGGTGACCAATCACGCCCGCATGACCATGCACGTGCGCGTGCTCTCTGGTGGCGACACGCACCACACCATCGAAGCTATCTTCAAGGGCTTCGCCAAGGCGCTTCGGCAGGCTGTGGCGTTCGACCCGCGGTCGGCCGGCGTGCCGTCGACCAAGGGTGTGCTGTGACCGCGGCGCGATCCCTCTATGTCGTCGACTACGGGGCGGGCAATCTGCGCTCCGTGCAGAAGGCTTTCGAGCACGTCGGAGTGCAGGCGGTCGTGGGCTCCGATGCGCGGGCCATGGCATCCGCTCCCGGCCTCGTGCTGCCCGGTGTGGGCGCTTTTGGGGCCGCGATGGAGCAGCTGCACCGGCGCGGTTTGGTCGAGCCTCTCTTGGAGCGGATCGAGGCCGGTGTGCCTTTCTTGGGTGTGTGCCTGGGGTTGCAGGTACTGTTCGAGGCCTCGGAGGAGGATCCGGGAGTGGCCGGTCTGAGCGTCGTCCAGGGCGACGTGCGGGCGCTGCCGGCAACCGTCAAGGTGCCGCATATCGGCTGGAACCAGGTGGAACCCTGCATCGACTCCGACCTGCTCGACGAGATCCCCTATGGGACGGCGTTCTACTTCGTGCACAGCTATGCGGTGGTGCCGCGTTCGCCGGGCGACGTGCTCGCCATGACCGACTACGACGGAGTCACGTTCGTCTCGGCCATCGAGGTCGACAACGTGGTGGGCGTGCAGTTCCACCCCGAGAAGTCGAGCACCATCGGGCTCAGGTTCTACCGCAACTTCGCGCGCCGCGCGGGTCTGGTGGCAGGCTCGTGAGGCTCATACCGGCCATCGACATAAGGGGCGGCAGGTGCGTGCGCCTGCGCAAGGGCGATTTTGCCGATGAAACGGTGTTCTCGGACGATCCGGTCTCCATGGCGCACCGCTGGGTCGACGAGGGAGGGCGCCACCTGCACGTCGTCGATCTCGATGGAGCGAAGCATGGCGAGCCCCGCAACTTCGACATCATCCGCCGCATCGCCGAGGCGGTCTCGCCTGTGCCGGTGCAGACGGGCGGAGGCATCCGTGCCGAGGCGGCTCTGCGTGCCGTGGCTGATAGCGCGGTAGCGAAGGCGGTTCTCGGCACCAGCGCCGTGGACGACGAGGCGTTCGTCTCGCGCGCGCTCGAGCTACTTGGGGCGGATCGTCTCGTGGTCGCCATCGACGCCGAAGGGGGCTTGGTCAAGACCAAGGGCTGGCAGGAGCAGAGCGAGGTGCGCGTGCTCGACCTGGCCGCGCGCTTGAAGCGATTGGGAGTGGCCGAGGTGCTCTACACCGATATCAGCAAAGACGGCATGATGCAGAGCGTCGATCTCAGCGGCATCCGAGAACTGGCCGAGCTGAGCGGGTTGCGGGTGATCGCCTCGGGCGGGGTCACCACGCTCGACGATCTTCGCAGGCTGCGGGATCTCGAAGATGCGGGCGTGACCGGCGTGATCGTCGGGCGGGCCCTCTACGAGGGCGCCTTCACCGTTGGTGAGGCTCTCGCCGCGCTGGAGGGCTGACATGCTGCTCAAGCGCATCATCCCCTGCTTGGACGTCGATCGAGGCCGGGTAGTCAAAGGGACCAATTTCGTCGACATCCGCGATGCCGGCGACCCGGTGGAGCTGGCCTCGCGTTACGACACCGAAGGTGCCGACGAGGTGGTGTTTCTCGACATCACCGCCTCACATGAGAAGCGCGACACGATCGTCGAGCTCGCCCGGCACTGCGCCGAAGAGCTCTTCATCCCCTTCACGATCGGAGGGGGCATCCGCAGTGAGAGCGACGTGCGCCGGCTGCTCTCGGCGGGCGCCGACAAGGTGTCGCTCAACTCGGCCGCCATTCACGATCCCGATCTCATCTCGGTGTGCGCCCGTCGCTTCGGATCGCAATGTGTCGTCGTGGCCATCGATGCCCGCAGGCGCAGGGACGAGGAAGCGCGCAGCGATGCCGGGCTGTCGTGGGAGGCCTACATCAACGGGGGTCGCACGCCCACGGGGCTCGACGCGGTGGAGTGGGCCAAGAAGGCCGCCGCGCTGGGTGCGGGTGAGATCCTTCTCACGTCCATGGATCGCGACGGCACCAAGGAGGGTTTCGACCTCGAGCTGACGAGCGCGATCGCCTCGGCCGTCAACATCCCCATCATCGCGAGTGGTGGGGTCGGCACGCTCGATCATCTCGTCGACGGCATCACGCTGGGCAAGGCTGACGCCGTTCTCGCAGCCTCGATATTCCACTACGGGGAGTTCACGATCCGCGAGGCCAAGGAGCACATGGCGGCCGCGGGAATCCCCGTGCGACTCTGAGCTTGCAGACACGCCGGCGGGCCGTTTGCTAAAATACCTACTCGTGAGCCCCTTCCGGACACCGGAATCGCGCAAGTGGTGGAACTTCTCTCCACTGTTCTTGGCCATCCTCTTGGTTTCTCTTCTCGTCCTCTCGCCCGCCTCCAGCTTCGCTGCCGGCACGTCTCTCAAGGAGAGGCTTGCCCAGAAGCAGACGGAACTGAACACGGCGTACGCCGAGTACAAGAAGTACCAGGAGCAGCTGAACATACTCGCCGACAGGCAGAACCAAGCTGAGATTCGCCTGGCCAACATCGAGGCCAAGATGGATTCGGTGCAGAAGAACATCCAGACCGCCGAGGACGATCTCGAAGCTGCGCGCCAGCAGCTCAACCAGCGGGTGGTCGCGATGTACAAGGATGGTTTCTCTTCGGCGCCCGCCTACGTCGAAGTCTTGTTCGCCGACGCGGACTTCAGTTCGGTCCTGGCTCGGCTCAACTATCTGGGTCGCATGGCCGACCAGGATCAGAATCTCTTCGATCAGGTGAACGAGTATCTCGCCCAGAAACAGGCCAGAGAAGGTGACCTGACGGCGAAGCAGCAGGAGCAGAACGCCGTGCTCGCCGAACTTGACGGCCTGCGCACCGAGATGGATTCCAAGCTGAAAGACGCCACCGGCGACTACCAGAGACTGCGCACCCAGGTCATCAACCTGCGCGAAGAGGTGCGCAAGGCCGAGGAAGCGGCGGCGAGGGCCGCGGCTCTCGCGGCACTTCAGCGAGCCAAGACGCTGGCCGCCCAGCAGAAGGCCAACGCGGCACTGGCGCGCATCAACAAGAGCAGCAGTAGCACCAGTAGTAGCGGCGGTAGTGGCAGTAGCAGCAAGGTGCAACCGGGGACGTTCGTCTTCCCGGTCGCGGGAGCGCACAGCTATGTCGATTCGTGGGGTGCGGCGCGCTCAGGTGGCCGCTCGCATACCGGCACAGACATCTTGGCCGCCGAAGGCACGCCTGTCGTCGCTTGTGTGAGTGGCAGCATCTCGCGTGTGACGACCACCAACGTCGGACTTGGTGGCATCACCATCTGGCTCAAGGGCAACAACGGCACGAGCTACTACTACGCCCACTTGAGCGGCGTCGCGGGCGGCATCCGCAAGGGCACTTCGGTCTCGGCGGGTGAGGTGATCGGCTTCGTCGGCCACACCGGCAACGCCGGCAACTGCAACCACCTGCACTTCGCGCTGTACCCGGGCGGTGGGTCGGCGGTCAATCCGTACGCGACCCTCAAGGCCGCCGACTGATCGAACGCGACCGGGGCCGGCTCAGCCCCGTGCTCGACCACCGGCCTCTTCTTCGACAGTGCTTCTCAGCCGCTAGACGACTCCCTGCGCCATCATGGCATTCGCAACCTTCAGAAAGCCGGCGATGTTGGCCCCGTTGACGTAGTTGCCGGGAGTGCCGTAGGCGGTGGCGGCGTCGACACAGGTCCTGTGGATGCTCTTCATGATCTGATGAAGGCGGGCGTCGACTTCCTCTCGCGGCCAGCTCATGCGCATGCTGTTCTGCGACATCTCGAGCCCTGAGGTGGCGACCCCTCCGGCGTTGGCGGCCTTGCCCGGGGCATACAGGATGCCGCTGTCGAGGAAGACGTTGATGCCCTCGGTCGTCGTGGGCATGTTGGCGCCCTCCGCCACGACGTACACCCCGTTACTCAACAGGGTGCGCGCGTCGATCTCGTTGATCTCGTTCTGAGTGGCAGATGGAAACGCGCAATCGGCTTTGATGTCCCACTGGGGGGAGTGGTCAGCGGCCGGGTCGAACTCGGTGTAGACGGCGCTGGGGAAGACCTCGGCGTACTCTTTGATGCGACCCCGCCGGACGTTCTTGAGCTGCATGAGGTAGGCGAGTTTGTCCTCGTCGATGCCCGCCTCGTCGTAGATGAAACCATTGGAGTCGGAAGCGGTGACCGGCTTGCCGCCCAGTTGGAGGATCTTCTGGATGGCGTGCTGCGCCACGTTGCCACTGCCCGAGACCAGGCAGGTCTTGTTCTCGAGCGTCTCACCACGGCTGGTCAGCATCTCGGCGGCCAGGTAGATACAGCCGTAGCCGGTGGCCTCGGGGCGTATCAGCGACCCTCCGTACGTCAGGCCCTTGCCGGTCAGCACGCCGGTGAACTCGTTGCAGAGCCGTTTGTACTGGCCGTACATGAAGCCGATCTCGCGCGGCCCCACCCCGATATCGCCGGCGGGGATGTCGGTGTCGGGACCGATATGCCGGTAGAGCTCGGTCATGAAGCTCTGGCAGAACCGCATCACCTCGGCATCGCTCTTGTCTTTGGGGTTGAAGTCGGAGCCACCCTTGCCACCGCCCATGGGCAGGGTCGTGAGCGAGTTCTTGAAGACCTGCTCGAAAGCCAGGAACTTGAGGATGCCCAGGTTCACCGAAGGGTGAAAGCGGAGCCCACCCTTGTACGGCCCTATGGCCGAGTTCATCTGCACTCGAAAGCCGCGATTGATCTGTATCTCGCCCTGGTCGTCGACCCACGGTACGCGGAAGATGATCACCCGCTCAGGTTCGACCATGCGCTCCAGGATCTTTGCCGCCCGGTACTCGGGATGTCGCTCGATGACCAGGCAGGTCGACTCGGCGACCTCCAGGACGGCTTGATGGAACTCAGGCTCGGCCGGGTTCTTGGCCTTGACGAGGCCGACGATCTGTTCGGCATAGTCGTGCATTGCAGCTCCCTCGAAGAAAGGGGCGGCAGCTCGTTCTGGCGAGGTTGCCGCTGTAGTGCTCTCCCAACATCGATGATAGTCAGACACCCGAGCGAAGTCCATCAAAATGGGATAATCACCCCAACGCGAACGGAGGTGCTGGTGAGGCGGTCGTTGGTCGATAGGGGTGCGATCGAGAAGCTGCTCCTGCTCGTCGGCGCGCTGCGGGCCGGTCTCATCGACGCCGTCGGCGGCGACGAAGGTGTCACTGCCGACCAGGCGGCGCTCGCCGCGGGCGCCGACGCCCGTGCCAGCTGTGTGGTGCTCGAAGCGCTCGTCGCGGAGGGCATCGTCGAGCGGCTTCCGGGCGGGGGGCTCCCCGACGGAGAGGTCCTCGTTGGGCGTGGCGGCGAGGAGTGCGCCCGCTACCGGTTGACCCGGGTAGGCAAGGCTCACCTCATCGACAAAGGGCCCGATCTGGAGCGTTCGAGTCTGCTACACCAGGCGAACAAGATGCGCGGCTGGCTGCAGCTCGACGAGGTGATCCGCACGGGCAGGCCGGCCTCACGAGATCCCGGGCTGCCCAACCTGCGCAGCATGGTCGAGGCGATGGGAGAGCGCGAGACGGAGGTGCTCGACGAGATCATCGACCGCTGCTTCGCGTATGCCGGCCACATCGGCACCATGGTCGACATAGGCGGCGCCGTCGGTCATCTGGCGCGCCGGTTCGCGATGCGTGGCGTGACGGCCACCTTGTTCGACCGGGCCGAGACCCTGCCGATCGCGAGGGAGTTCTTGGGCGACGATGCCGGGTCGGTGGCCATGATAGGCGGCGACCTCACGGTGTCGCTGCCCCCGGGCCCGTTCGATCTGGTCTACTTCGGCAATGTGTTGCACATCTATCCGCCCGAGACGAACGCCCGAGTCGTGCGCGAAGCGTTCGCGGTGACCAATCCCGGGGGTGTCATCGCCATTCAGGATTACCTGCTCGGCATGAGCGAGGAGGCCGCCATGTTCGGCGTGAACATGCTCCGTGCTACCGAGAACGGGGGAGTATGGAGCGAGCGGCAGCACCGCGAATGGTTGAGCGAGGCGGGTTTTGGCGACGTCGAGGCGCAGACACTCGATTCGACCGGGTCGCAGCTCGTTCTCGGACGGAGGCCGTGACGTGGGAGGCGAGGTCGTCAACATACCCGATACTGCTGAGAACGCGGCCGCTTGTTTGTGCGCCAACTGCCCGTCGAAGGTGGCCGAAGACCGCACGTTCTACTGCGTCAAGGGCTGCAGTTCGCTGCCGGTCACGCGGGGGTTCTGCGCATGCCGGTGGTGTCCGCTGTGGAGCTGCTACGGTCTCGCTGGTGATTTCTACTGCGATGGCGCCGCGCCCGAAAATGAAGAGCCGGCGACCGAATAGGTACATTCGAGCGACGAGGAGTCGATATGGATAGGTTCTTGCTGCATGGTGACGTCTGGTGGGTCGGAGCCATCGATTGGAACGTGCGCGACTTTCACGGCTACGACACACCACGAGGCAGCACCTACAACGCCTACCTGATACTTGACGAGAAGGTCGCGCTCGTCGACGGCTGCCGTGAAGGCTTCGGCCACGAGATGCTCGACCGCGTTCGTGGCTGCTGCCATCTGCGGCCGGTCGACTACTTCGTGATCAACCATGTCGAGCCCGATCACTCGGGAGAGGTGCCCTGGCTGATCAAGCAGCTCAACCCCGAGCGCATCTTCTGCACGAAGAGGGCCAAGGACCAGCTCGGCCTGATCTTCGGTGTCGATCTCGTCGAGAGCTGGAACGTGCAGATCGTCGGCACAGGAGATTCGCTGCCCCTCGGCCGCAACACCCTTCGCTTCCTCGAGACACCCATGGTGCACTGGCCCGACACGATGTTCACCTACGTGGAGGGGTCGAAGACACTGCTGCCGAACGATGCCTTCGGTCAGCATCTGGCGTCGTCGAAGCGTTTCGCCGACGAGGTCGACATGAACACCGTCATGTTCGAGGCCAGCACCTACTACGCGAACATCCTCATGCCGTTCGCGAGCCCCATCCAGAAGACCATCGGCAAGGTCCTCGAGATGGGCCTCGAGATCGAGGCCATCGGTTCGAGTCATGGCGTCGCTTGGCGACGGCCTGAAGACGTGAAGCGCATCATCGATGCCTACCTGCGGTGGAGCAACTTCGAGGCTCCCGAGCGCGTGTGTCTCGTCTACGACTCCATGTGGCACGCCACCGAGCGCATGACCATGGCCATCGCCGATGGCGTCGCCCAAGAAGGTGTCGAATGCCAGGTACTCAAGTTGGGAGCGGCCGCGCGATCTGAGGCGGCGCATCAGATCCTCGAATCGAGGGCGTTCCTCGTGGGCACGCCTACTCTCAACAACCAGCTCTTCCCGACGGTCGGCGGCTTCATGACCTACATCAAGGGTCTGCGGCCCAAGAACCGCATCGCGGGCGCGTACGGATCGTATGGTTGGTCGGGTGGGGCGGTCAAGCAGATCGATGCCGACCTTCGCGCCCTCGGCCTCGATGTGGTCGACCCGCTCGAGGTGAAATTCATGCCGACCGCCGAACAACTCGAGGCCTGCGCGGAGCTGGGCAGGCTCGTGGCCCGCAAGGTCAAGGACGCGGGGTAGCCTCATGCCGGTCACCGTTCTCGGTCTGGCAGGGAGTCAGCGCAAGGGTGGCAACACCGAAACGCTGCTCGATTGGTGTCTCGAAGCCGCTCGCGCAGCGGGCGCAGAGGTCACCAGATTCAGGTTGTGCGACCTCGACCTGCACGGCTGCAAGGCCTGCGAAGCCTGCCGGCGCACGGGGGTGTGCGTCCAGAAGGACGACATGGAAGCGCTCTATCCGCACCTGCGGGGCGCCGACTCCATCGTCATCGCGTCTCCCATCTACTTTCAGGGCATGCCCGCCGTGCCGAAGATGATGGTCGACCGTTGCCAGCCGTTCTGGGCCCTCAAGTACGTCTTGCAGCATCGGCTGGTCGGTCCCGACCGGATGCCGCGCCTCGGCGCCTTTCTGAGTTGCTCGGGCACAACGTTGCCGCGGGCCTTCGAAGGCAGCAGTCTCGTGGTCAAGACTCTCTGGAACATGCTCGAGATCACCTCGGTGGGTGAGGTGCTGCGCCCGGGTGTCGACGCGAAGGGCGAGATCAAAGAGCAGGTTGACGCACGTATCGCGGCCGAGCAGGTCGGCCGCCGTCTGGCAAGCGAGACCGAGCGGAAAGGATGAGCATATGTCTGATCAGTTGAAGACGTGTATCAACTGCGGGCGCCCGCTGGCCGACCGAACCGAAGAGGAGGAGCGCACCGGCACCGGCGCAAGCCTATCGACGGGCCAGTGCAGTACCTACCGCGTGTGGTACTGCGTCAACGCCGACTGCGTGATGTACAAGACCGATCTGTATCGCGAGCAGATCGCCGACAGAACCGATCGCTAGCCGATCGAAACAAGGGGGAGTCATGGATAGAGAAAAGCGCCTGCATCGCTCCCGCACCGAGAAGATGGTGGGAGGAGTCTGCGGGGGTCTTGCCGAGTATTTCAGGGTCGACCCCACCATCGTGCGCGTCATCTGGGTGGCGCTCACCATCCTGCCGATCCCAGGATCGGCCATTCTCGCCTATCTCATACTGTGGATCGTCGTTCCCCAGGAGCCGGCCGCCCCCTTGCCCCCGCGCTACTG
>JAKAHF010000048.1 GCA_021815245.1 Actinomycetes bacterium | reverse complement strand
CAAGCTTACGTCAACCTGCATCAGGAAGCCTTCGGCAGTAAAAACATGACATTGGCATGGCGGTTGCGCACATTAAGGCGCCCGGAATACCGGCCTGAACTTGACCTGGTCGTGCAGGCGCCTGACGGCAGTCTGGCTGCATTCTGCGTTGGATGGTTCGACCCCGTGGGACGTTATGGGTCGCCGGCCGGACAGATTGAGCCGATGGGTGTCGGTGCGGCATATCGCAGGCATGGCCTGGCGCGCGCAATTCTGGCTGAAGCGCTGCGCCGACTGATCGCTCTGGGAGCGCAGTTCAGCTCTCACGTCGATGCGAGCGGACGCCTGGTGCTGGAACTGGGCCGCTGCGTGGCCCGCGGGCGGGCCGCGGACGTGGCCCGTGACGAGCGCATCGTGCAGGCCTACCTGGGGCTGAGCGGCGGGCACCAGGAGAAGCTGGTCGAGGCACGCGAACAACTGGCGATGGCGCAGAAGATGGAGGCGATCGGCAAGCTCACCGGCGGTATCGCGCACGACTTCAACAACATGCTCACCGCCATAATCGGCAACAGCTCACTCGCTCTCTCGGCGATTCCCGAAGAGGATCCCAATCGCGGTCTCATCTTGGACATCCACGAGGTGGGGGAGCGGGCCGCGGTGCTGACCAAGCAGATCCTCGCCTTCTCGCGCAGGCAGGTATTGAAGCCCGAGACGCTGTCGCTCAACCAAGTCCTGTTCGACCTCGAGCCTCTGCTGCGCAGAAGCATCGGTGAGGACATCGAACTGCGCTACTCACTGGCCTCCGACCTTCACTCCGCCGAGATCGATCGAAACCAGATCGGCCAAGTGGTGCTCAATCTTGCGGTCAACGCCCGCGATGCCATGCCCTCGGGGGGAATGCTCCTCGTCGAGACGGCCAACGCCGACCTGGACGAGGTCGTCGCCCGGCAGCATCCGGAGATCAAGCCGGGTCACTATGTCGCCCTCATAGTCTCCGACAACGGCTGCGGCATGGACGAGTCGACACGCCGCCGGTTGTTCGAACCGTTCTTCACCACCAAGCCGAAAGGCAAGGGCACCGGTCTCGGTCTCTCGACCGTCTTCGGCATCGTGAAGCAGAGCGGGGGAGGCGTCTACGTCTACAGCGAACCGGGCATCGGCAGCACGTTCAAGGTCTTCGTCCCGGCAACGCGAGCCGGGGTCTCTCGGGGGTCGGTCGGAGCGTCCCTCGCGCGATCGACCGGGCAGCGCCACGTCCAGCGGGGAGCCGAACGCATCCTGGTGGTCGAGGACGAGGCACAGGTGCGCAACCTCGTCGTGCGGGTGCTCTCGGCGGCGGGGTATGAGGTCAAGGCCGCGGGGTCCGCGGAACGAGCCGAGCAGGTCGTCGATTCGACCGGCTACAGGCCCGACATCCTGGTCACCGACATCGTGCTCCCGGGCGGCGTCAATGGCCGCCAGGTCGCCGATCGCATGTGCGAGCGCTTTCCGGGGCTTCCCGTGCTCTTCATGTCGGGCTATACACGCACCGCGGTCGTGCATGACGGCAAACTCGACGAGGGCATCGCCTTTCTCGAGAAACCGTTCACTCCCGACGTTCTTCTGCGGCACGTGCGCGAGGTGCTGGAGACGGCGAAACTGTAGTTCGCGGGGTCGCCGGGGTCGCTTGCAAGAGAGGGGTGGAGGCGGCGAGCCCCCGGCCGTTCACTTGCCCAACGAGGGCAGCACGTTCCTCTCGGTCTGCGACAGCGGCCAGCCGAGGTGGCGTTCGATCATGGCGGGGATGCGATCGGGCGGCAGGACGTAGCGCGCCCCCTTCAGCTTGATGGCCTCGCCCGGCATGCCGTGCACCACCGAGGTCTCTTCGTCTTGGGCGATGGTCACGGCGCCCTGGTCGCGCATCTGGCGCAACTCCCGAGCGCCATCGCGACCCATGCCCGTGAGCAGGATGCCCATGCCCGCCGCCCGATAGCGCAGCGCCACAGAGCGAAAGAGCACCGAGACCGATGGTCTGGAAGCGTTCTCCGGAGGGTCGTCGTTCAACAGGAGGCGACCGGAGGCGTCGACTGTCATATGCCTGTCGTCGGGGGCGAAGTAGACGACCCCGGCTTCGAGAGGCATGCCGTGTTCGCCGACCGCTATGCACATGCCGGTCGAGTCGGCGAGCCAACTCACGAGGCTCTTCTGAAAGCCCTTGCTGAGGTGCTGTACCACAAGTATCGGCACCGGGAACGGGCGGGGAAGGCCACTGAAGATCGTCTGGAGCACGGGCGGGCCGCCGGTGGATGCGCCGATCGCGACGACCTCCACGCGACCGGCCGGAGACGTGGAGGCCCTCGACGCGGCTTGTGGCTCGTCGTACACCGACTTCTGCAGGCTGTCGCGGCGCCTGACCACCTTGACCTCCGACATCGCCCGCACGACGCGGATCAAGTCGGTGTCGCGGTCACGGGCGAACTCGCTGCCGCTCCAGATGACGAGGGCGACAGCCCCCGTCTCGAGCGCGCGGCTTTCGAGCTCTGCCGCGGAGTCCTTGGTCTTGGTGAACATGACCACCGGCACCGGGTACTGTCGCATCATGTCGCGCACGAGGGCGAAGCTGCCCGGCTTGGGCAGGTCGCAGTCGACCAGAATCAGACTGGGCATGATGTCGCCGACCAGTCGTAGGGCTTTCTCGGCCGTACCCGCGTCGTCGACGACGTCGATGTCGGGCGCCTTCTCGAACACGTGGCGCAACTGCTCGCGTGCCGCGGGCGAGCGGTCGACGATCAGAAGTCTGATCGCGCGCTGTGAGGCTTGGGTCACAGGAGGCTCCGAGCCGTCTCAAGAAGAGTGCCCTGAGTGAACGAGCTCTTGGTGAGATAGGCGTTGGCCCCGACGTCGATGCCCTTTTCCTTCTGCTCTTGGGTCTCCATGCCGGTGACCAGCATGACCGGCAGGCGAGACAGTCTGTTGTCGCTTCGGATCTTGTGAGTGAGTTCGAAACCATCCATGCGCGGCATTTCTATGTCGCTGATCACCAGGTCGAAGTCCTCTTCGCGCAGAGCCGAGAGGGCATCGACGCCATCGACCGTGGGCTTGACATAGTAGCCGGCAGCCTCGAGCACGTTCTTGAGGAGCATGCGCGAGGTGATAGAGTCCTCCACCACCAGCACGGCCTTGCGAGTCTCCGAACCGTTGGCGCCTGCCGCGTCGGTGCGGCGACCCTGCTTGGTGCTGGCGGCGGCCGACTGCAGTAGATCGGCCACATTCATGATCGGCACGACCTTGCCCGAACCGATGATGGTGCCGCCGGCGACGTTGCGCACCCGCACGAGCTGGGGTCCGAGTGTCTTGACAAGCACTTCCTGCTCACCGATGATCCGGTCGACGGCGAACGCGACCCTGTCGTCGGCGCTTCCCGCCACGACGGCTTGGATGTAGTCGGAGACGTTGCGCTGCGGCTTGAGGGGCAGGTCGAGCACTTCGTGCAGGTAGACCAGCGGAAGCGTGTGCCCCTCGAGCTGGATGGTCTCACGGTTCTCGACCATGCGCACGTCGCCCTTGCGTACCCGCACCACCCGGTCGACGCTCACCACCGGCATGACGAACGGCCAGTCGGACACCTGGGCGAGGATGCCCCGGGTCGTCGCGAGGGTGGCAGGCACCGTGATACGGAACAGGGTGCCAACGCCGATCTCGGTCTCGACCGCGACCGAGCCGCCGAGGTAGTCGACCTTCTCTTCTACGATTGCCATGCCGAGTCCCCGGCCCGACACCTGTGACACGACCGCACTGGTCGAGAGGCCCGAGGCGAAGACCAAGCGGAGCGCCTCGGCGTCGTCGGTAGCCTCGAGCTGGCCCTGGGTGCGAAGTCCGTCACGAATGGCGGCCTCGCGCAGATGCCCCACGTCTATGCCGCCGCCGTCGTCAGACACGCAGATCTGGATCTTGTTGTTCTCCAGCTGTGTGACCGCCACGAGGATGCGTCCCCGAACCGGCTTGCCGAGGGCCTGTCGCGCCTCGGGCGCCTCTATGCCGTGGTCGACGGCGTTGCGGAGGATGTGGGTGAGAGGATCCTTGAGATTCTCGATGACCCGCTTGTCGATCTCGATGTCGGCGCCGGTGATGGTCAACTCGGCCTGCTTGCCGCGATTGCGGGCCAGGTCGCGCACCATCTTGGGGAAGCTGGAGAGCAGAGACGCCACGGGCAGCATGAGCACGCGCTTCATGCCGTCGACCAACTCGTCGACCATCGGGCCTATCGTCCTGGTCTCTTCTTCGGTGCTCTTCGAGAGAGTGCGAAGGTCGGCGACGAGACCTTCCATGAACGTCGAGTTCCATTCGAGGAACTCCTCGATCTTGTCGTTGTCGCCGCTGATGCGGGCTTGGTACCACTCGCGCTTCCAGATATCGAGACGCGAGTTGATGTCACGCAGGGCCGTTGACCGCTGAGCGGTGGCCAACTTGACCGATATGAACTCCTCGGCTTGGAGCATGAGCGACTCGAGCTTGCCCGTCGAGACCCGCACCGTGTCGGTGGTGACGACGGGCGCTTCGCTCGGGGCCACGCTGATCGGCTGAACGGGTTCGCGCGGCTTCTCGGGCGCAACCGGAGCCGTCTTGACCGGCGGGTCGAACGTGCGCGTCGAGGGCTTGGGACCACCATTGCCGGTGTTCGGCACCGGATCCTCAGCCTTGACCGGCTGCTCGGGCATGCGCTCGCGGCTGCTGTCGTCGAGGCCGTTGAGCCGCTCCACGAGAGCGACCGCTCTTTGCTCGCTCGCCGCGTCCTTGGCGATCAGGAGCGCCTGCAGGCAGTCCACGAACTCGCTGATGGCGTCTACCACCGCCGGTGAGGCCTGGAGGCTGCGCCTCTTGAGCTTGGCCAGCACCGACTCGACCGCTTGGCATATCGAAACGATGGTGGGCAGCCCGACCGCGCCCGCGGCGCCTTTGAGACTGTGGGCCTCGCGGAACAGTATCTCCACCGGTCCTTGCACCGCGCCGCTCTCGCCGGCCGCCTCCAATTCGACGACCGCACCCGAGAGTACCCGGATATGCTCCTCCGTCTCCTGGAGGAAGGTCTCCATCAGATCCCTTAGGAATTCAGCATCTTCGTCCATAGGTACCCTCACGCTGTCGCTTTTGAATCGATAAGACGCCTCAGCCTGAACGAGAGGTCGTTGAGTTGCTTGACCTGCTGCTCGACTTCTCGCGTCCCCATGACCGACTGGCTGCCCGCTTGATTGATACTCTCGAGAGCCTGGCTCACTTGCTCCATGCCGGCGAGTTGCTGACGTGCCGAAGTGGAGATCTGCATCACCGAGTCGGCCGCCTCAGATACCGCTCCGGCCAAGATCCCCGTGCCCTCGCGAGCATCGGATACCGTGCGCCGGCTCTCCTCAATCGTGTGGTTGCTCTGCTGCGCCGCCTCCACAGCCACAGTGCCGGCCCTGGTGATCTCGCCGAGTATGGCTCTCACCTGGGTCACCGCCTGCTTCGACTGCTCGGCGAGGCTCTTGACCTCCTGGGCCACGACCGTGAAGCCTTTGCCCTGCTCGCCGGCCTTCGCCGCTTCGATCGACGCGTTCACCGACAGCAGGTTCGACTGCTCGGCCAGATCGTTCACCGTCGTGATGATGTCGCCCACGGCCTGGGTTTGGTCGCTCAGCCGGTCGATGGTGTCGGCCACCACGTTCATTTGGGCCTGGATGCGTTCGAAAGCGCTCATGGTCTCTACGACCTGGTTCTGTCCGAACTCCGCATACTGAGCCGCCGTACGTGTATTCTCGGCGACCTGGGTCGCCTTCTCGCTCGTCAGCAGCGCGGTCTGCTTGATCTCCTCGAGGGTCACGGTGGTCTCGTTGGTCGAGGCCGCCGTCTGGGCGGCTCCGGCCGCGACCTGTGATGAGATAGCGAGAAGCGTCGTTGCCGCATCACCGATGCCGGTGACCGCGGCCCTCAACTGACGGCCGATCATACGCACGAGGAATATGTTGCCGGCGATGCCGGTCACGATGGCAACTGCGCCGACGACGATCAACACCCAGAGGATGGCCTTCGACTTGGTCTCGAGGTCCGAGAGACTGGCAGATGTCTGCTCCTGCTGGGCTTGGAGGTGGGCGCTGGCCAACTGGTCAAGTTTGCTCGACAGAGGCAGGACCTTCTGGCTTATGTCCTTCTCGGCCTGCGTGCGGTACACCTGCGCCACCTCGATGGCATCCTCCAGGCTCGTGTCGAGCTCGGCAAAGGCATCCCTGATGGCGGTCACTTCCTGCGCGCCGTTGGCGTCGTCGCCAAGGGTCGCCTCGAGGTCTGAGATCGCCTGGAATACCTGCATGCGGCGGTCGAGCCGAATGGCGTTGTTCTGCGTGCGCGTCTCGAGTGTGTCGGCCGACACGGCGCCCATGCCGTAGATCACCATGGCAGCCGAGGCCTCCGAGATGGTCGAGGCCGCTTGACTGTGGCTGAGCGACACACGGTGGTCGGCGGTCCAGGAGGTCACCCTCACCGCCGCCCAGATGCCGACGCCGGCAAGGGCGTCCACGACGACCATGAGTGCCGCGTAGCCGAGAGTTATGCGTCGTAGAATCGTCATCGCCGCTCGAGTCTCCTAGTCACGCACAAGTAGGTCTGAAGAGGCCAGGAGTTTTCCGGCGTCGAGCACGACCACGCGGTCGCGCGTGACGCCCTGCAGAAACGCCTCACGGTTGCCGGTGAGCGTGGGGAGCGTCGCCTGGCCCTCGTCCATGTCGACGACGTACACGCCCGTGACTTCGTCGGCCAGCACGGCAAGCTCCATGTCGCCGTTGTGGAGAATGATCGCTTTGTTCAGGTTGGTGAGCCCGACATTAGGAAAGTCGAGCAGCCTGCGGATGTCCATGACCGACAGGATGCGGCCGCGTACGTTCACGACGCCCATGACGTGCGCAGGTAGACCCGGTAATGGAGTGATCTCCGTCAGGGGGAACACCTCGCGCACGAACGTCGACGCGAATGCATAGCGCTCGCGTCCAAGGGTGAACTCGAGGATCTCGAGGAGGTGCGCTCCCGAGATGCGGGTCTCGGCCGGCTTGGCCAGCTCCTTTGCTCGCGCCCTGAGAACTGCGTTGACGTTCTCCATGCCGTCTTCTCTGACGCTCACCGCGTTCACAGCACACACTCACTTCCCATTAGGGACGCTACCGTTTCGGCCATCTGGCCGGCGGTCAGACCGTCCGTTTCCGGCAACACGAGATCGGGCGGCATCTTGGTTAGTTGCGCCAGCGCCGCCCCGAAATGTCTGGATGCATCGGTCCAGCGGGCCTGCCCGCGGGCGATCGCGCCGAGCATCACACGCGCGAGCGCGGAGTCGCCGTCGAGAAAGAGGATCGACTGCAGCGCCCGTTCGGCTTCTTCATAGCGGCCCATCTCCTGGAGGATGTTGGCCTTCAGGTAGTAGAGCGAGGGATTGAGCTTGTCGCTTTCGAGCGCGGCTTCCAGGCAGTCGAGCGCCTTCTTGCGGTCACCCTTGTCGGCGAGCAAGCGCGCCTCATTGGCGGCCTCACGAGCGTCGACCCTGGGCGACTGGCCGTGGGAACGGGTGCCCGGCCTTGCCTTGGTCTCCGTGCCCGGCTTCTGCTTGGCATATTGGGAGAACGGGCGGCCCTCACGGCGCCGGTCTACAGCAGGCCAGGTCGGCTCGGATGCCGGGGGCGCGGCTGTTTCGCGAGAGCGATACTTGTCGGGTGTCGCGGGGACTCTCGTGTCCTTGTGACTCGAGCGATGCGGCCGGCGCGAGTGCACCTCGTGCGACCTCTCCGTCTCGCGGGCCGTCCGCCCATGCGGCTTGGCCGAGGGCTCGGTCTCGACGATCGGCGTCTTCTTGTAGAGGATCTCTCCGCCACTCATCATCGAGGTCATGGTGCGCTGCACGTCGCGCGACGCCTCGCTCGGCGTGACGATCAGGTAGCCGTTCTCTTTCAGCGACCGGTGCAGGCGGTCACCCACCTGCTTGACCACGGTCGGCGAGAAGTACATGAGTACGTTCCTACAGAGGATCAGATCGAAGTCGCACATGCCGATGGCCTGGGCAGGGTAGAGGTCTTCGGCGAGATTCAGGTAGCGAAAGGTCACCATGTCGCGAATGGCCGCATCGACAAGGAAGCGGCCGTCGCTCAATTTGGTGAAGTGGTTGTTGATGACCCACGCCGGTGTGCCTCTGAACGACCACTGGGTGTACTCGCCGGCTCTTGCCAGCGCGAAGGCGTCGGGGTTGATGTCGGTTGCAAGGATCGTCAGATCCCAGGTGTCGAGCCGGGGGATCAGCTTCGTGAGTAGGATGGCCAGCGAATAGGGCTCCTGTCCGCCGGCGCAGGCCGCGCTCCAAATGCGCAACCGGCGGGTGTTCTGCTGAGCCGCGATCAGCTCGGGCAACAGCCATGAATCGAGCATGGAGAACAGCTCGGGACTGCGGAAGAAATGCGTCTCACCGATTGTCAGATGTGTGGCAAGGGCTTGGATCTCACGCTGACCGAACTGGTCCGACATCAGATGGGCCACGAGGCTGTGCATGTTGGCGAAGCCCAGGTCGGCGGCGGCCTTCTCCAGTCCACGGGCCAGGTCGTCGGCGCGGTCGGGAGGGTAATGCAGCCCCATCCGTTCCGAGATCAGGGCCGCTACGGTGGACGCTTCGATGGTCATGCTGATGGCAGATCGGCAAGGATCGAGCGAAGGCCGGTTTCATCGCGCGCCGGGAAGAGCACGCGCTCGAGGTCGAGAGCGTAGATGGCTTCTCCGTCGAGGGTGACCACCTTGCGCAGGCAGCGCTGGGATTCATCGTCGATGGGGTCGGAGCCACCACGAACTTCGACAGACCCGAGGGCTGCGTCGACGGGCAGCACCAGGGCCAGCGACCCGGTGCGGGCGATGATGAAGTGATCTTCGACGCGGATGTCGCGGGTAGGCCTGCCGAAACGAGTACGCAGGTCGACGACCGGCAGAACCTGGCCCATGACGTTCACGATGCCGCGGATATGCGGGGGGGATTCGGGCAGGGATTTCACTTCGACTGCCCGCACGATGCGCTCGACCTCCCAGATATGGAGGCCGTACGTCTGCT
>JAKAHF010000047.1 GCA_021815245.1 Actinomycetes bacterium | reverse complement strand
CGGCCTCGGAGGATGACACATCAGGTCTTCTGTTCTCTCGACCTACACATCAGCCTGTACATACGTACGACATATCAGGTCGTACCCGGAACGACATATCAGGTTGTACACGGACAGCAGAGGAGCACCGGCACATCCACTTCGTCTGCCAAGAGGCGCGGGTGGCTACGCCGATACTCGTACTGTGTGAGCAACTCGGCATCGGCTCGTTCATACGAGATGAGATCGTGCCCCGGCTGTCGCCCAAGGTCCAGAGTGATTTCCTGCGCGCCATGAAGTCGGCCCCAATCCCGCATGAGGCAATATCGCCGACGTCGCGAGGAGCCAGAACGGCGCAGCCGGCGACCGTCGCGTCGCTACCGGTTGTCAGGCCACTTGGCGAGCAGATCCGGAGCCGCCTGGCCGGTCGCCCCACCGACCGCAGGCGGCTGACCAGCAGGCTGACGGAGCGCGAGCTGCAGGTGCTCGGTTTGATAGCTGAGGGCCTGACCAACCGCGAGGTCGCAGGCCGCCTGTCGATCACCGAGGGCACAGTGAAGCTGCATACGAACAGCCTGTTCCGCAAACTGGGCGTGACCAACCGACTGCAGGCCACCCTGGTATTTCAGCGGGAACGGCCGGAGGGCGTCGGGGACCAGGCCAAGGAAAGTGTTTGGTCTCAGTCGACGCCGTGAGTTCTTGGCGATGTGGGACAAGTGTCAACGCCCTCAAGGTTGACCTTCTGCGGCCACACTGGCTATGATTCGTACCGCATGGCACTTGTCTAGTAAAGGAAACCGTTCCCACCACCCGGGCCCGCGAAGCGGCTCTGGGTCATGCCGGCCGTCCACGTCCGGCGGTTGGTGGCTGCGGTGTCCTGCTCCCAAACGATCCAGGTAGCTGACACTTCGCGGTCGTCGCGTGCGCGCGACCGCTCACCAGAATCGAATGGAGCCACAAAGGCAATGGACCAGCAAGAACAATGGCGTTTCTTCTATGAGATCTTCGACGCTTCTCTCCCCCGCTTGGGACCGGGCGAGGACGAATCGACCCTGAGAGCTCTCCGCACCATTCTCGCGAAGCGTGGAGCGACACGGGAGTCCGGCGGCGGATTGCGCGTTCTCGACATCGGCTGCGGCAATGGGCCCCAGAGCCTCGCACTGGCCCGCGCCGTGGAAGGCACGATCGTGGCGGTCGACAATCACCGGCCCTTTCTCGACGAACTCGAGAGACGGGCACGTGCCGAGAACCTTGTCGCCACCATCGAGACGCGACTCAAGGACATGAACGATCTTGGTGACGAAGATGGGCTCTTCGACCTCGTCTGGGCCGAAGGCTCACTCTTCATCACCGGCTTTCGAGAAGGCCTACGCATCTGACCGACTCGTGCCGGGAGGCTTTGCGGCGGTGTCGGAGCTTGCCTGGCTGCAGCCGGGCTGCCCGGATGAGTGCCGCGAGTTCTTCACCATGGAGTACCCGGCTCTGACCGACCTTCACACCAACGAGTGCATCGTGGCGGAACGTGGTTTCGAGCTACTCGAGCATTTCGCCGTTTCGAACGCGGCTTGGTGGGGTCCCTTCTACACTCCGCTCAGCAGGCACCTGCACCTCATGCGGACTCGCTACCCGGAGGACGCGGAGAAGCTCGCGATGCTGAACGGCATCGAGACCGAGACCGAGATCAGGAGGAAGTACGCGGAGTTCTACGGCAACGTGTTCTTCCTGATGCGCAAGCCGGCAGAATAGGCGGCGCCCCTAAGGCGGAGTTCGGTGCCGCGCGCGCTCCGCGCGCGCGGCACCGGCGCAAGCAGCAATGATCAGGCCCTACTAGCCTCTGTCGGCCCAGGATTCGGTCTTCCACCAGAGCGGCAGGCCCACAATATGGGGACGAACCGGGGTGCCCACGTCGCGCACGCCGCTCCCTCTGCAGAGGTCGCAGTCATCGATGGGGTGATCGTTCTTCACGCACGTGCAAGTCACGTCCCGGCCAAGGATGCCATTGGCGCAGAAACACCTGCGAGGCCCCACCCAGCCCGTGCCGCGGCACTTCGGGCACGGAGCGACTTCCCATATGCGTCCCGACTGATACTGATATGGCACGAAGACCCCCCGCATGCTCAATGCGATGCTCAGCCGCCCGAAGATGCCAAACGCGTCTCAGGACTCAGTTACCGCCGACCCCTGGCCGACCTGTGTGCCTCGAAGACAAGAGAATCCCAATCCGCCCTACCGGCAGCCATGGCGCACACGCAGCTAGTGCCACTCGAGGTAGTAGGTGTAGATCACGAACGAACCGCCGGAGTGTATCTTCGCGTGGATGATCTGCTCCCCGGGCACGTCCGACTTGGCGATCACGCTGACGCGTCCATCGGCGTCGGAGATGTCGTAGTCCCGGTTGAGAGCGGGGTCGTTCGGATCGGAAGTGTCGCCAGCATCATCGGCCACCAAGTAGCCGACGCCCTCCATGTACCACTCCACGCTCAATCCGACCACCGGAGCGCCGGATGCATCCTTGAGCACCAGGGTGAACGACTGCATCTGCCCCACTACCACGTCGATCTTCGACAGGGCGGAGGTGGTCGACGTCGTCGAAGACGCAATGGTCGTGGTCGTCGACTGAGTCGACGTGGTCGACGATGCCGCAGTGGTGGTCGTCGACTGAGTCGACGTGGTCGTCGGTTCGGCGGGCGCCAACTTGCCCAGCAGATTGTGAAGCACTTGAGCCACTTCGCCGCGATTCATCTCGCCGCTGGGGCTGAGTATCGCCAAATCGAGTCCCTCGAGGAGTCCGTTGTACTGGGCGCGTGCCGCGCTCAAACCGTGGGTGGCATCGTTCGTCCACGCCGAGCTACCGGCCCAACCGGCCGGAGGCGAGGCCAGGAGGCCCGGCCGTAGATCGTCGGCGGTACGCACCACCATCGTCACGACCTGATGACGGGTGATCTTGCCCAGGGGATCGAACATGGTCGGCGTCTTGCCGGTGGTGACGCCTCTCGCGGCGCATACGGCAACATAGTTGTCGGGATAGAAGCTGGTCGCATCGCCCTTGACGACGTCGCGGAAAGGACAGACATCGCTCTCCGAGACCGGGTAGTCCGCCGTGAGCACGATCATCTTGGCGAACTGCTGGCGCGTGACCGCGTCGGACGGTCCGAACTCGCCGTTTGCGTACCCGCCTATGATCGAGCGGGTGGCAAGGTCGTTGATGGCCGCGTAGTAGGGATGCGACGGTGGCACGTCGGGAAAGGTCGCGGCCGCCAAGGCGAACGAAGCGATCGAGATCACGAAAAGCGCCAGCCCGATTACAGAGACGAAGAGCGCCGGTCGCACCACGTGCGGGCGGCACCCATGGAGCGTGCGGACCAGCGGCCGGATGCTCATGCGATAACCCCTCGCCTCGTCGTAACGACCCTGTTGCCGAGTGTATGCCACCAAGTGCAGACGGCGCAAGGGCGGCACCAGCGGCACATCTGCAGGTGTGATCCTCTTTGGCGGAAGTCAGAACATCGACCAGGTGCTGTTCAACGACGTCTGGTCGCACCACGCCACCGAGGGTCGCTGGGAAAAACTCATCGAGGGATCGAGCCTGCCGGTCTCGTAGGGCCTAGTCGCCCCGCCTCCTCGTGATCAGCGAAACGACCCTGACACCGACAAGCAGGATGGGGATGCCCACGATGAGCCCGATTATCACGAACGGGATCGCGAGCACGGCAGCCGGAATGCCCGGCCCGTCGGAAAACTCGGGCGCCTCGCGGGTGGCGGAGTAGCCCGCGACCTGAGCGATCGGCGCGGGTAGGCCCGTCGGCGTGGAGACTACGGCCGACGAAATGTAGAAGCTGACCAGAGGTCCCGCGAAGTACTCTGGGTTCGCGTCGACTGTCTGCGCACCGATCAGCCTTGCGAAGGTCTCAAACGCGGGTGACGGCTGGCTGCAGAGCTGCAACTCGGCGATGTAGGCGAGATCGACGTACTTGCCCGGATAGGTATCGAGTACCTCGAGCCGCACGCGATCACTCCGACCGGGTAGGGTGAACCTCTGTAGCGCCGGCTCATCGTCGAGAGTAGCGAGCGTGCTGGCGCCGTCGGGCAGCGTGATCCGTACCGATCTTGGGCGACCGTAGTTGGCGAACACCCCGGGTTCGGGGCTCTTGCCCGGAAGGATCCCGATTTCGCGAGCAGAACCGCCGTCTCGGGTTCTGACCTCGATCCACGTCGGCTCGCCAGGCCGAAAGGCCCAACCCGTGCCGAGATCGCCGTCGATCGCGTGCGTGGCCAGTCCGGCGCCGTCGGCGTCTTCGGTGGAGGGCGTCGAGCCGACCAGGACCGTCGTCTTGCGGGGTCCGGGCTGAGTGAACGCGAACACCGGGCCATCGGACCCCTGGGGCTCCAACTCCCGGAAGGCGAGCTCGTAGGAGTCGTCGCCGGTCATTCTGAACGGAATGATCTTGGCGGCGAAATCGGCGCCGTGCCAGAGTTCGGCGTCGTTGGCTTCGCGCACCGTGCCGAGAAAGTCGGCAGCCGGACGAAAGCGCACCACGAGCCTGTCGACGGTGCCCGCCCAGAAGGCGCCGCCGTACACCAGGAACTCGTAGTATTGGCCGTTCACGTCCGTGGAGGCAGGCTGCGCGCAGAATGCCATCGTGAGCATGGTCTCGCCGGACGGAAAGTCTACGTCGAACATCAGATCGTCAACATAGCCACGCGGGCGACCCACCCTGCCTCTGTAGACGCCGACAGGTTTGCCATTCGAATAGAGCCTCAAGCCGAACGGCACACTCTCGAAATACGGAAAGCCCAGTCGTACGACCTGGCCTGCACCGGCATTCACGAAGCGGAGATCGACCCTGTACTCCGCGAAGGCAACGTAGACTGTGGCTTGGACGGTCGCCTCTTCAAGGCTGATGAGCGGATTCTCCGTGGAGTAGAACGCCTGCCAGGCCCCACTCGTCGTTGGCACGCTGGGGCCGGCGAAAGCGACAGACGACGCTGCCGCCAGAACGAAGAAAGCCGCCCCCAGCGCGGCGATCAGGCCAAACGACCGGCGGCTCTTGTCGCGCCGGCTGGCACAGCCCCCCACGGCATCCCCCTTTGCTCGACTATCCCACCTCTACTATCGGCAGCACGATCAAGAGGGTTGACGAGTCGAGCCAGCCCCTCGCTCAGTCCATAGGGCTTGCGGCCGTCGTCCATACGACGACCTTGCCCGTCTTGTCGATGTATCCCCAGCCCTTCTTGTCACCCGTGAAGATCTCTACCCGCGCCAGGCCGCCCTTGAAGGGCTTTGGAGCGTTGTAGGCGGGTTCGATAACTACCGCGCCGGTGGCATCGACATACCCGAACACTTGCGACTGCTTGTCGAGCATCACGCCGGCCAAACCCTCCGAGAACTGGAACGCTCCGGGATACTTCGGTTCGATCACCCAGTTGCCCTCGGTGTCTATGAAGCCCCACTTGCGGTCACTGTCGGGGCCGGTAAGCACGAGTCCAAGGCCTTCAGCGATCGGAAAGGCATATGCGTACGTCGGCTCGATCACCCATTCGCCGTCTTCGTCGATATAGCCCCAGAAGCCGTCTGTCGTGCAGACCGGCGCAAGATCGTCGATCATCGTTCCCGCGAACGCATACGAAGGCTCTACGACCCACTCGCCCTTGTGGTCGATAAAGCCCCAGAAGCCTTCTTTGTCCATTGCCGGAGCAAGGCCGTCAGTGAACGCGTCCACGGAGGAGAACGTGGCCGGGATGACCAGCTCGCCGTCGGTGTCGATGAAGCCCCAGAAACCACCCGAGTCGTCAGACACGGAAGCGAAGCCTTCGGAGAATGCCCGGACCATCTCGTAGGCGGGCTCGATGACCCATTCTCCGTTGGTGTCGATGAATCCGTAGCGTCGGATGTGGGTGCTCTCGTTGAAGCTGGCGGCTGCGGCGACGCCCTCTGAGAACTCGCCGGCTGCCTGGAAGACGGGCTCGATGACGACGCTGCCGTCGGCGCCGAGGTATCCCCAGAGACCTTCCACCGTCTGCACAGCGGCGAAGCCCTCGGAGAACGGCATGGCATTCTGGAACGTGGGTGCGATCACGAAGGCCCCCGTCGCGTCGACGTAGCCGTAGAGTCCGTCGTTGTTCGCCATGCGGTAGAGCGCGGGGCTCCCGTCGGCGGTGGTGGCTGTGCCGCCTCCCGATGAGCCTGCCGGACCATCTTGTCCGTCGTCGGAACAGCCGGCCGCCGCGGTCACCAACGCCACGAGAGCCAAGAACGCGAGAAGCGCCAAGCGCCGGCGGGCTCGCGCCCGCGAGAAGACCACAGTTTGCAGCGTCATCACGAACCAGATCCTTTCGACCGAGACGTCCGCAGGGCAGCGGCGACTCCCGGTCTGTCGCGCAGCGGGTATTGTACTCCCTGCCGGGAGTCAGTCAGACGGGCTCCTAGCGAGCCGCCTCCCCCACGCGCGCCAGGAACTCCGGACAGGCCCCGGCGACTGAGAAGTAACGGTCGTCGTACCCGGCCGCCCGTAGCGGTGGGCCGACCATGACGGAGGCCACCAGGGCAACGACGAACAAGACTCCCATCACGGCGAGCGCGACCATCGAACCCTCGGTCAGAATGGCGAACGCGATGCCCCCCAGGAACAGCACCCAGGCTCCGATCGCCAAGCCCTTCTTGAGCCCCATGCTGTGCGAGCACTTGTCGCACACGCAGTAGCTGACGTCGAGCCTTTTACGCGTGACTAGGTAAAGGACGATCATCGGGATCAGACCTACGATGAGGCCGAACCACACCCACGCCGGGTAGAAGAAGAGCTGCTTGCGCGTGCGCGGCCCGTCGGGAGTGGGCACTCCGCACTTCACGCATCCGTCGGGGAGCACCATGGGCGACGTGCCGACCAGCTTGTTGCCGGCCACGTTGAGAACGTCATACGGAGAGTAGCCGCAATGGCAGAACTCCGTGCCCAGGGGATGCGCCGAGCCACAGTTTGGGCAGTACTGTACCGCCTGGCCCGCGACATCCTGATCGGCAGAGTCTTGCCCAGCTTCGTCGGGCTCGGCAGCGCGTGGCTGGGTGTCGGTCACAGCCTCATACGCCTGCGTCGGCGTTCCCTCAGTTCCAGGAGCGGTATCGGCAACCGGCGCCGTCGCCGACTCGTCGGCCGCCACAAGCGCCTGTGCCGCGAAAACCATGGTCGAGGCAAGGGCGGCTGAATCTCCCGCGGAGTCGACGGGGGTCTCGACGGCAGCCTGGGTGGCGGCATTACGCTCCGCGACGGCCTGGCGAAGACGCGCCAGCGCGAGCGCCCGTTCATCGAGAGCGGGTTGCGGCTCCGGTTCCGGTTCCGGCTCTGGCTCCGGTTCCGGCTCCTCCTGCGGCGCTTGCTCCGGCGCCGGCGCCAGCTCGAGCAGAAGCTCAGCGGCCTCTGCAAGGCTGACGAACACCTGGGGCCTGGCCCCCACCTCGGCCGCGGCTTTCACCAGGCCTTTTGCCTGTGGAAGCGAACCACTCTCGTCGCACCGTGCGAGCACCGGCAGCAGCTCGGGCGTCACGATCTGCGAAAGAAAGCCGACATGCTTGTTGCCTATGATGACGGCGATGAACGGTTGGCCCGCAGCGTTCTTGACGACCCGCAGGGTGGTCGTGCCCGAGCGCGCCGGAGCTCCGCTCAACAGCCCGTTCAGAAACTCGTCGGCACTCGACACAAGCCCCACCTCGAGCTCGCGCCCGCCGTTCAGCATCACCGTTCTTTGCTCTTCAACCACGACAGCCCCCAAGAAATGCAGCGACTACGCATCGATCAAACGGAATGATTCTTGAAACGACGCGAAATACCTGCCATTTGAGGAGGCGCGGCGCCTACTCGCTTTTCCAGACCACCGAGCCCGAATGATCGATGTAGGCCTGCACGGACGAACCGTCCTCGCTTTGCGGCGCAAGCAGCACCCAGGCCAACCCATCGCTGAAACGCGCAGCCTGCTCGAATTGCGGCTCTATGACCACCGTACCCGATTTGTCGATGTAGCCGTACTTCTCCATGCCGTCGTCGCCCTTGACGCTGACGACCGCGAGCCCCTCGCTGAACCGGTACGTCCAAGCGAAGCGTGGCTCGAGGACCATGGCACCGGTCTTGTCGATGAAGCCGTAGCGACCGTCTTTGCCCGCCGGAGCCAGGCCTTCGTGCACGGAGTCGACACTCTCATACTGAGGCTCGAGCACTACGGCGCCGGTGACGTCGATGAAGCCCCACTGGTCACCCACGCGCACGGCGGCGAGGCCCTCTGAGAAGGCGAGCACCGTGTCGTACTCAGGCTGCACCACCCAGGCGCCTTTGGTGTCGATGGCGCCGTATTTGGCTTTGCCGTCCTTCACCATGCCGACCACCGCCAGCCCTTCGGAGAACCCCT
Organism: Actinomycetes bacterium; assembly: GCA_021815245.1. The sequence goes on along the minus strand of JAKAHF010000047.1, from coordinate 691 downwards.
GCGCGTCGTCGAACTGCGGGTCGATGACGGTCTTGCCGCCGGTGTTCATGTAGCCGAACTTGCTGGTGGCGTCATCGTAGATCGGCGCAAGACCCTCGGAGAATGGCTCACTGTAGGCAGCGCCGGGCCCGATGACCATCTCACCCTCGCCGTCGACGTAGCCTGCGTTGCCATCGGCAAGAATGACCAACGCCAGCCCGTCGCTGAACGGATAGGCCACCGCGAAGGCAGGATCGATAGCCCACTTGCCCTCGAGATCGATGTAGCCCCATGCGGTGAGCATCTGGGCCGGAGCGAGCCCCTCGGAGAAATCACCCACGTACTGGTAGCGCGGCTCGATCTGATACTCGCCGCTCGAATCGATGAAGCCGTAGAGGCCCAGGCCGTTAGCGGCCGGATGAAGCGCGGCGCCTTTGGCCTTCAGCGTCTCGGGATCGTCGCCACAGCCAGACATCAAGCCGGCCACGGCCAGGAGCGACACGACCGCGAGAAACACGAGGACGAGCGATGGCCAAGACCGCGAGAAACGACCAGACACAGCAGCCACCTTCCATGGGACTTTCATGAGTTGCCGGGCACATGGGCCGGATGCCACACTAGACGCGGGGCGAAAGAGGCGCGGCCCGCGTCAGGAATTCCTTGGAGAAACCTCGCACGCCGAACACGCCGTCTTCGTGACCCGCTACACGCA
>JAKAHF010000046.1 GCA_021815245.1 Actinomycetes bacterium | reverse complement strand
TGCGATCGACGGAGCAGAGCTTCGACCCGCTCGAGCAGACTGGTGAACTCGAAACGCGCGAATAGCTCCTCGAGCCGGTCGCGCTGAACGCGGTGCGGCAGGAGTTCCGCGGTATCGATATCTATCGGGGCATCGTGTTCGAGCGCAGCCAACCGCTTCGAGAGACGGGCGGTCTCGGCGTGTTCGGTCAGAAGCTCTTTGCGCTTCGCACCGCTCACGCGGTCGACGTTGCACAGCACCTCTTCGAGGCTGCCGAACTGCTGCAGCAGCTGCGCGGCGGTCTTCTCGCCGATGCCGGGCACGCCCGGGATGTTGTCCGAAGTGTCACCCTTGAGCCCGATGAGGTCGGGAATCAGGCTGGGCGGCACACCGAACCGTTCTTCGACGGCCGCGGGGTCGTAGATCTTCACCTCGGTCACGCCCCGCGCGTTCGCCATGATGCGCACGTGTTCACCCGCAAGCTGCAGGGCATCGCGGTCGCCGGTGACAATGAAGGTCTCGCGTCCCTGCGCCTCGGCCTGACGCGCGAGAGTGGCCAGTATGTCGTCGGCCTCGAAGCCCGGCACAGCCAGATTGACGAAGCCGAAGGCGTCGGCCAACTCGGCGAAGTAGGGCCATTGCTCGCTGAGCGGCTCGGGCATGGGCTTGCGCTGAGCCTTGTAGTCTTCGAACTCCTCGTGTCTGAAGGTCTTCTCGCGCGAGTCCCAGGCGACGATCACCGCGCCGGGTTGGTACTCCCCCAGGATCTTGATGACCATCGCGCAGAACCCATAGAGAGCGTTGGTCGGAAAACCAGTCGACGTGGAGATGCCCTCCGGCAGGGCGAAGAACGCGCGATAGGCGACGTTGCTGCCGTCGAGCAGAAAGAGCGGTCCCGCATGAGCCGCACTACCGGCGAGGTCGCTTCTGCCCACGGCTTCAGCCATTGCGCTACAGGATCTCTACGTAGCGGTCGGTCTCCCATGAAGTGACGAACGCCCGGTACGAGTCCCACTCAGCCCGCTTGTTGCGAGTGAGGTACTCGTAGATGTGATCGCCGAGGGCCTCGCGCATGAGCTCCGAGTTCTCGAACGCGACGATGGCGCCGTCGATGTTGCCCGGCAGCGCGCGGATGCCGGCGGCGTGACGTTCTTTGGCGGAGATCTCGTAGATGTTGTCGGTGCTCTCCGGCGGCAGATCGATCTTCTTCTCGATGCCCTTGAGCCCGGCGGCAAGCATGACGGCGAGTGCCAGGTAGGGATTGGCCGCCGGATCGGGGTTACGCATCTCGACTCTGGTCTCCTGCTCGTTGCCCACCCGGTACATCGGGACCCTGACAAGCGCCGAGCGGTTGTGCCGAGCCCAGCAGCAATAGATCGGAGCCTCATACTCGGGCACCAGCCGCTTGTAGGAGTTCACCCACTGGTTGGTCACCAGGCACATCTCACGGGAGTACTGGAGCAGCCCCGCCACGAACGCCTTGCAGACGGGTGACATGTTGTAAGCGTCGCGCGCGTCGTAGAACGCGTTCTGGCCGTCTTTGAACAGCGACATATGTACGTGCATGCCCGACCCCGCTTCACCGGTGAGAGGTTTGGGCATGAAGGTGGCGTGGATGCCGTTCGCGTCGGCGACCTCTTTCACCAGCAGGCGGTAGGTCATGATCGAGTCGGCCATCGCCAGCGCTTCTTTGTGACGCAGGTCGATCTCGTGCTGCGACGGGCCGCATTCGTGGTGCGCGTACTCGACCTCGATGCCGATGTCTTCGAGAGCCGTGACCGTGTCGCGGCGAATGCTGGTCGAAACATCGAGCGACGTGAGGTCGAAGTAACCACCACGATCGAGCGGTTCCCGGTGCGCCGCGTCTTTGAAGTAGTAGAACTCGAGTTCGGGACTCACGTACATCGTGTAGCCCTTGTCGGCGGCCTTCTGCAGTATGCGTTTGAGTGCGTAGCGCGGGTCGCCTGTGTAGGGCCTGCCGTCAGGATGCACGATGTCGCAGAACATGCGCGCGGTCTTGCCGTGCTCGGGCATGAACGGCAGCACGGCGAACGTCGAGGGGTCGGGCATAGCCACCATGTCGGCTTCTTGGATGCGAGTGAAACCTTCGATGGAGGAGCCGTCGAAGCCCATGCCCTCGTCGAGGCAGCGCTCCAGCTCTCTGCGGGTTATGGCGAGGCTTTTGAGGAAGCCGAGGACGTCGGTGAACCAAAGCCTGATGAACTTGATGTCTTCTTCTTCGACCTTGCGGATGACATCGTCTTTGGTCAATATCGCGGTCACTTCGAGCCTCCTAGCCGTCCATAGTGCAGATACAGACTAGCATCCCGGCCGGACCGCTAACATCCATAGCTCCTACCTAGGAGCCTGTCGGAGAACCAAGCCGCGGCCTCCCGGTTCGCACTGGGCGGCACGATAGAGCGTCCTCGGTCACTCAAATAGCGCTGCTATTTGAGCTTCCTGCGTCCTTCTCTCGCGCGTACCCATCGCGCCTCGGAGGCGGGGCTTCATTTCCCGACAGCCTGCTGGCCGACCGCCTCCACCATGGCCCTCACGTTCTCGATCTTCGCGTCGATAGGCGTGTCGCAACCCGACGACAAGATGAAGCCGGCCGGGCCGATCTCGCTCGTCAGGCGCTTGCAGTAGGCCGTCACTTCCGCGGGAGTCCCGAGTGACAGGAGGCTCGGCGGCACGTCGCCCATGATGCACATGTGGTCGCCCAGCACTTCCTTGGCTCTGAAGATGTCGGTCTTGCCATCGAGCGAGAGCACGCACTTGGCCTTGGGAAACTCACGCAGCCGTTCGAGGTCGCGATTCCAGTTGGCGTCGAAGTGCAGCACCGGTATGCACCCCTCCTCGACGCAGGCGTCGACCATGGCCTTGAAGTAGGGAAACACGAAGCGGTTCCACAGGCGCGGCGACACGAACTCGCTCGCCGAGCGCCAACCACCGATCCAGACGCCCATGAAACCCATGGCTCGAATACCCGCTCGCATGCTCTCGATCAGCACCGGCAGCGCCTCGTCCATGGCAGCCTGCACCCTGTCGGCATGCCTGAAGAGGTCGAGCAGGAACTCCTTCATCGAGCGGCCGCCGCAGAAGTACTCGTAAGGGATGGTGAAGACCGCGGGCGTGAAAGGCACGATGCCCCGTTGGCGGCACATGGCCAAGGCGTCGGGCACCGTCGCCATGAACGCGGCCATCTGTTCGAGGGTGCCGGGCAGCCGTTCCTTGTAGTAACGCTCGAGCCAGGAGGAGAATCCCTCGCTCACTATGGCGTCGTAATCGTCGAGCTTCATGATCTCGTGCTCGTCCACCTGCCACAGTTCGTCCTCGGGCAGGTCGCGACCGGGGATCTTGACCCGTGACAACCACTGGATGCTCAGCGTGCTGACGTGATACGCCGGACTCTGGATGCCGTCGATCTCACCGAGGCCGCTGTAGGCGTCGACGATGGTCTGACGTGACACCGGAGGGTTCGTGGCGATCTCGGAGATCTTGACACCGAGAGCCCGCCCGGGCCAGGCAGGTCCGTTCGGCACCACGGGAACGCGATCGGGCTGCTTGAGAGCCACCGCGTCACGGATGCGCTGCTCGTGAAGCGCGTACAACTGCTCAACGGTCTGCGACATTCAGCTCACCCCCAGCACTCTCTTGGCCGCTACCACTCCGTCCTGGGCCGTCTTACAGTATATGTCGGCGCCCACGTGATCGGCACAGGCCTGGTCGACCGGCCCGCCGCCGATGAGGATGGTGACCTGGTCGCGAAGCCCGGCCTCGGTGATGGCGGAGATCGCGTCTCTCATGTCGTCGAACACCGTTGTCAGCAGACAGCTCATGCCGACCAGTTGGGGCTTGTGCTCGCGGATGGCGTCGACGAACCTCTGGTGTTCACAGTTCACGCCAAGGTCGATGATCTCGATGCCGTTTGACTGCATGACAGTGGCCACGATGTCTTTGCCGAAGTCGTGGATATCGTTCTTCACCGTGCCGAGCACCAAGGTGCCCAGTTTCTCCTGGGCCTGGCCTTGGAGTCTGTCCTGAAGGGGACTCCCCGCCTTCTTGAAGATGTCGGCGGCGTAGATGAGTTCGGAGAGGAAGTACTCCCCGCTCTCGAAGCGTTCGCCGACGATGCTCATGCCCGCTTGGAGTTCCTGGAGCACGGCCAGTGCCGGCTCACCCGCGGCCAGTTTCTCGTCAACGAGAGAACAGGCCGTCGATTCGTCGAGGTCGCCGACCGCTTCGGCGAGTCGTGACGTGCTCATATGATCGATCCACCTTCCTTGTTCTGTCTGATGCCCAGCCGAGCAGACCGCGGGGGCCGGGGACGTGGGCTTTCCGGCCCCCGCACAGTCTGCCCGCTTTGAGCCTCGGCCGGCCTATCAGGCCAGCGGCTTCACCGTGTCTTGCACCTTGATCGAAGGCGCGGCGGCATTGCTGCACACGAACAGGTCGTACATGTACTTGCCGCCGTTGGAGAGGCGCCACTGCCCACCATAGAGCTCGCAGCCCGCCACGTTGGGGACGACGTGCTTGCTGCGTTCGGCAAGCGGGGCTGTGAAGTCGATCGGGCCGGCGATGGTCATCGGCATGTTGGTCTCTTTGACCTTGGCCATGATCCCTTCCTTGTCGTCGACGTTGGTCACACGCTTCAGAACGTCGACCACCCACTCAAAGGCCACATAATGGAGAATCGGCTGCTGCCACTGCATGTTCTTGCGCTTCTCGAAGTCGTCGCACATCTCCTGGGCGGTCTCGCCGGTAAGCGACGACTTGAACGGGAAGGTCGGATGGAACCACATGGGACCGAGCAGGCCGTCACCGATCTTCCCGAGCGACTCCATCGCTGCGGGGAACAACGTCGGCTTGATGAACTCGGCTACCTTGGGGTTGAAACCCTGCTGCTTCGATTGTGTCCAGAACGATGTGCAGTCCGGCGGGATGATGACGCCGGTGACGATCTCACATCCCTCTTTCTTGAAGAGGCCGATCTGCGTGGCGAAACTCTCGCTCGGTTCGTTGTACGACCCGCCATCGACCATGATGTAGCCCCGCTCTTCCATCTTCGCGGGGTAGTAGGAGCGATAGGCGTTGCCGTCGACGTTGTTCGGCCAGAGCACGCCGACTTTCTTGTTGGTGGTCACCTGGTCCCACAGGGAGAAGCTGTTGTCGGATATCTCCCACATGCCCCAGAAGATGTGATACGTCCACTTGAATGGATTCGCGGGATCGCCATTGCGGCCGAAGAAGTACGACTCCATGGGCGAGTCGACGGTCAGGGTCGGAGTGCCCAGGGCCTCCCCTTGGTCTGCAACCGGGTTGACGGTGTCGGGCGACGCCGCGGCCGTGAGAAAATCGACCTTGTCGTCGGTGATCATCTTGGCTGCCACCGAGGCCGCGCGCGCGGTGTCGGACTGGCTGTCTTCGACGATGATGGTGATCGGATGCTTCTTGCCGTCGCCACAGACGATGCCGTCGGCCGCGAACTCGCGCCAGCGCTCCACGATGTAGCTGCCGGCGACGCCGAAATCGGCTAACGGACCCGTGAGCGCGTCGACGAAGCCGACCTTGATCTCGCGTCCGGCCTCGGCGCCCGCGGAGACATCAGTGGTAGACGCGGCCGTGGTGGCAGTGGTCGCCACCGTGCTGCTGGTGCCTTCTGCGGTGCTCACGGTCGAATCCGCGGGCTTCTCGTCGCCGCATGCGGCAACGATCCCGCCCAGCCCACCGGCCAGGCCGAGGGCCGCTCCGGTCACACCCGCGATCTTGAGAAAATCGCGACGACTGACGCTCTTCTCTCGCTCCGACATGCTTTCCTCCCTGTCCGTACAACCTTTCGCCGGCGGTCTTCACGAGAGGGCCTCCGGCACACTACGATGGCGACATGCGAGAAATCGTATCGCACTATATAGTGCGATGCAAGTCGTACCATATAGTTATATTTCCGTCCTCTGGAAGCGGTACACTACAGTAAATCAAGGGAGGCACTGCGCGAGGCGATGAGTCCAAACCGGCGAGAACCCAAAGGGGCCAAGATCACCGACGAAGCTCGCGTGCCGGCGTACATGCACATTGTCTCCTTGATCCAGGAGCGCATCGCCGACGGCACCTACGCCCCAGGGAGCAAACTGCCACCCGAGACGCAGTTCTGCACCGAGTTCGGCGTGAGCGCGATGACGCTGCGTAAGGCGCTGGCGGTGCTGGCCGACCAGGGCCTCGTGCACGCTGAGAAGGGCCGGGGCACGTACATCCGATCGATAGCGCTCACCGACACTGTGTTCAAACTCGAGCAGCTGGGCATCGATTGGCTCAACAGCTCCGCCGAGATCAGACTGCTCGGGGCGTCCACGGTCAAGGCCAGCGTCAAGGTCGCCGACATGCTCAAAGTGCACCCCGGCGATCGGGTCGTCTACCTGAAGCGACTCGTCGTCAAGGACGGCACTCCGGGCATGTACCATGTGGAGTATCTGGTCTCCGATGTGAGACAGCCGCTCATCGAGTCGCAACTGCAATTGACTTCACTGCAAGGAGTGCTCGATCCGGCGCGCGGACGCGGCTTTCCGCACGGGCGGGTGAAACTCCAGGCCCTCTCACTCGACGACAAATCGGCGGCCATCTTGCAGGTGCCGTCCGGCTCGGCAGCCCTCTGTCTCGAGCACGTCTTCGAAAACAGCGACCGGCGCCCGATGAGTTGGGGTTGGTTTCTCATGCGAGCCGATCTCTTCCAGCTGACCGGGCAATTGGGCCCCGACTAAGGCAGGTGACTGCGGTGCCATCCGACCGACTCGACGCGCTGGCCGACGCGCTCGTCGAACTCGACGAAGACCTGACCCTCTCGATCGCCCGCGAGATCGTCGCGGCGGGCGACACCACTCCCCTGGCCGTGCTCAAGGTGTGCCAACAGGCCATGCGTGTCGTCGGAGAGCGCTACGAACGCCAGGAGTACTATCTCGAAGGCCTGATCATCGCCGGAGAGATCTTCCAGCAGGTCGTCGACCTCATTCAGGCCGAACCCGACCAAGCCAGCCAGGAGGCCGGCGTTATCGTTCTCGCGACCGTGCGGGGTGACATACACGACATCGGCAAGAACCTGTTTGCGTCGTCTCTGCGCGCCGAAGGCTTCAGGGTGATCGATCTCGGCGTGGATGTGCCTGCCGAAGCGATCGTGGCCGCGGTCGAGACCGACCGTCCCGATGTCGTCTGCCTCTCGGGGCTGATCACGGCCGCGTTCCAGAGCATGAAGGCGACGATCGACCTCGTGGAACAGCTCTCGCCGGCGCTGGGCTACCGCCCACCCGTGGTCCTCGGCGGAAGCACGGTCGACGACCGCGTGTGCCGCTTCGCCGGCGCCGAATCGTGGAGCAACGACGGCGTCGAGGGCGTCAAGATATGCAGAAGGCTGGTCGAGCGAGTCCGCGCCGAGCGCCGCTAGCGGCCCCCGCGGGGCCCGCTCGCTCCGATACTACGCGCCTCAGAACTCCCGGCTCTGGCCACTCTCGTTGACGATCACCGCGAAGTCGGCGCTCGCCACCTCGACCGAGCCCGGCATCTCGCGCAGTTTCTCCCAGATGCCCCCTGGTGCCTTGTCCAGCGGTACGCCCACTTCGATCATCGCCTTGCGCAGCTTGGCCCCATCGAGGTCGCGCGGGCGCACATCGTCTCTCGAGCACATGGCCGCGGCCGTACCGGCAGCCTGGCCCATCACCATGGCGCATGCGATGACCCTGATCGTTCCGAGAGCGTGAAACTCCGCCGAGACGTTGCGACCGGCAGCCAGCAGGTTGGAGACGCCCTTGGCGACGAGGCTTCGATAGGGCACCTCGGCCCAATCCCTCGGATTGGTGCGCACCTCGTATCCGCCGAGCGTCACGAACGGGTGCATGCGGAAGTTGCCGTCGTCCTCCGAAGGCCGTGTCACCGCGCTCCCGCCGGGAGACTGCTGCAGGTGGATGTGGCGAACCGCCACGTAGTCGCCGCAGGTCGGATGGTGGGCGTCGAAGAACTCGGGGTTGCGGGCGATGCCGTCGTCGAATTTGGCGCCTCTTCCCATGTCGGCGTCGCTGAAGATGTACTCACCTATGATGCGCCGCGAGTCGCGCACGCCATTCATGCTGGCCACCGCGGCGATCGCGGAATTCTCGAACCCGGGAACGTACTTCTTCAAGAAAGCCGCGAACCAGTGCACCTGACGGTGCTGGTCGACAATCTGTCGAGTGAGGTCCTCGACGTCGTCATTGCGGCAGTAGTACGTCTGAGTAGCGTCGAGGGTCACGTCGCAGCACTCGGGGTCACCCCCAGGCACCGGATAGACAAGCAGACCCGGCACGAGCAACCACGGCAGGTCGCCGTTGGCGATGGCCTCGCGCTCCTTGGCCACGACGAGCTGCGTGCGGGTCTCGAGATCCTGGGAGGCCTGGAAATCTGCCTCGGCCTGCTGGTACTTCGCCACGTTCACGTACGAAAGCCTGAAGCCCATGGTCACCGACTGGTTGAGGCCGCAATACTCGGCGCTGCCGACCTCGCACGGCACACCAGCGGCGAAGGCCAGGTCGGCATCGCCGGTGCAGTCGACGAAGACCTTGGCCTTGATCTCCATCTTGCCGCTCTTCGAGTAGGCGATGACCGACTCGATGCGCCGGCCTCCATCTCGCTCATCCTCGACCACCGTGCCATCGGCCACGTGCACTCCGTAGAGGATCCGGCAACCTGCCTGAAGCAGCATCTGCTCGAGTTCCATCTTGCCCATCTCGGGCTCGATGACCGGTAGGTGCGGCCGCTTCAGCGCCGCGCCCTTGGCTGCCAGCCTATCGATCCACTCCTCGCATAGCCCTTCGACCACGCCGGCGATGCCGCTGATGTAGCCGTTGGTGCAGAGGCCGCCGAGCGACTCACGTCCCTCCACGAGCAGAGTTCGGGCGCCGAGCCGCGCGGCGGCCACGCCGGCCGCGGCCGCCGCCACTCCACCGCCGCACACCAGAACGTCCACGTCGAACTTCTTGGCGATGTTCATCCCTTGCGCTCCTTCCGCAGTCTCGCGGTCGCCATCTCGTCAAGCTCCAGCTCGTCGTCGGGCCGGTCCCCCGGTCTCAGCACCACGCCGTACACCTCTCTTGCCCGCTCCGGTGTGATG
>JAKAHF010000045.1:5788-9138 GCA_021815245.1 Actinomycetes bacterium | reverse complement strand
GGATCGCCCCCGTGTTCGAGCCGAGCCACGACATGGACGAGACAGTCGCCCGCCTCACCGAGCCGCGCCGCCTTCTGTTCAGCTATGTCGAGGAGGGCAAAAGGCAGGGCAGCATCCGGCCCGACGTCGATCCGACGGCTTTTCAGTGGCTGTGGATGTCGTGGGCGCAGGGTGAGGACATGCACTACCTGAACGCCGCTGTCACGGGCGACTTCAACCGCGAGCCCCACCTCAGGCTGCTCGAGCTGATCATCGGCGAGATCGAACTGCCTGAGCCGCGCTGAGGGTAGGCCTCGGACGCATACCGATGCTTCTTCCAGCAACGCGCCAATCTCATCGCCTCACGGCTCTTCATGCCATCCGCTCGATGAACACAACCCGACAACGTAGGAGCGAAGCCCAATGGAAAGATTGGCCGGCAAAGTTGCACTCGTAACGGGAGCGAGTGCCGGTATCGGTGAGTGCACTGCGGAGCTCTTTGCCCGCGAAGGGGCTGCCCTAGTGCTGACGGCCCGCCGTGAGGACCGCATCAAGGCGCTCGCCAATAGGATAGTCTCTTCGGGCGGGCGTGCCGTGGCCGTCGCGGGCGATGTCAGGTCGCTGAACGACGTCAGAGCCGTCATCGACGAGGCGATGGCGACCTATGGTCGCCTCGACATCCTGGTGAACAACGCGGGCATCATCGACAAGCACACGCCCACCGTCCGCGTGAGCGACGAGCTCTGGGATGACGTCATCGCCACGAATCTCACCGGCGTCTTCTACTATTGCCGTGAAGCCCTGAGACACATGTCCGAAGCCGGCTCGGGCGTCATCATCAACATCTCCTCCATCGCGGGCCGCTATAGCAACGGCGGCGCCGCCTACTCCGCAGCCAAGGCCGGCGTGGAAGCACTGACGAGGAACATCGCGCTGCAGTACGCCGGAACCGGCATACGCTGCAACGCGGTTCTTCCCGGACCGACGACCACCGAGCTCAACACACCCGAGAAGCTGGCCACCTTCGACGAGGAATTCCGCGACATATGCGGCCGCCATATGGACCTTAGCGTAGGCGAAGCCGAGGTCATCGACCAGGCGAGCGCCGCCCTATTCCTGGCGAGCGACGAGGCTCGCTACATCACCGGCGAGTCGATCGCGGTCGATCGGGGCTGCTGCCTCTAGCAGTCGGGGCTGCCTTCAGCGCTTCACGAACCCCGATCACGTGTACGGCAGAACCGCTTGTCACCCAGGGCGCGAGTCGGCGGTGAGCAGAAACGGCACCTGGACCGCTCAACCACCAAGAGCCGTTGCTGGTCGCCTTTCTACACCGCCAACCCGGCGTCATACCCGGTACGGATGGCCTGCAACACCTTGCGTGGTTTCGCGCAGTCTCCGACGATCATGACCTCCGGCGCGCAGTCGCGCAGGGTGTCGACCACCTCGGTGAGCGGCCGGTAGCCCACCGCGACGACCACGGTGTCGCACGGCAGCTCCACACGCGCTCCGTCGGGCCCGGCGGCGACAACCGCCTCAGCGGTGACCTCCACGGCCTTGTGACCGGGCAGGAGTGTCACCGCCCTCTCCAGCTCGGGTAGCAGCGCCCGCCGGTGCATGATGTTGGCGTCGGGAGCGACCTCCGCGAGCATCTCGACGATAGTCACCTGTTTGCCCTGCTGGGCCAGGTGAAGCGCAGTCTCGCAACCGACCTGGCCTCCGCCGATGACGACTACCCGCTCGCCGACCACCGCGCCGGGCGCATGCGCCCGGGCCGCCAGCACAACCGAAGGTCTGTCCAGCCCGGCTATCGGCGGCACGATGGGCTCGGCTCCGACCGACACGATGAGCACGTCGGCGTCGAAGGCCTGGGCCAACTGAGGCGTCACCTCGGTCTTGCAGCTCACCACGATTGGCAGCGAGTCGACCGCGCGGGCGAGGTGCTCCCCAAAGCGGGCGAGGTCGGCCTTGAACGACACGTCGCCGGCATGTTTGAGCGCACCTCCGAGGGTTTCGCTCTTCTCGCACAGCGTGACCTCGTGACCCCGCTCGGCGGCGGTTATGGCCGCCTGCATGCCGGCCGGTCCTCCGCCCACGACCAGCACCTTCTTGGGCGACGCCGGAGGCACCGCGAAAGCGGTCTCGAGTTCGCGGCCGATGACCGGGTTCACGGTGCATTTCTGCACCGCGTTGGTGAACATGCCGCTCTGGCACTCGAAGCACCGCAGGCAGCGCACGATCTGGTCGTCGTCTCCGCGCAGAGCCTTCTTGGGCAGATCGGGATCGGCGATCAGGCCCCGGGCGATGGCCACCACGTCGGCCTGCCCGCTCGCGATGATGTGCTCCATCTGCGCCGGGTCCGATAGGCCCCCGACCGTCGTCACCGGTAGCGACACCGCCTGCTTCACGGCAGCCGCCAGATAGACGTTGCAGCCATGCGGCAGGAACATCGACGGGTGCATGGTGGTCATGGTGTCGATGAAGTAGTGGGCGCCGCACGAGACGTGCAGCAGGTCGACCTTGTCCTCCGCCAGCTTGGCGAAAGCGATCGCATCTTCGACCGTGTAGCCGCCGGGCGCCAATTCCGATCCGCCCATGCGCAGCTCGATAGGAAAGTCGCGCCCCACCCGTTCGCGTATGCGGTCGAGCACCATGAGCGGAAAGCGCGCCCGGTTTTCCAGGCTGCCGCCGTATTCGTCGGTGCGCTTGTTGATGAGCGGTGAAAGAAACTGGGCCAGGAGCCACCCGTGCGCGGCGTGCACCATGCACATGTCGAAGCCGGCCAGCTTGACCCTCGCGGCGGCGACAGCATAGGCTTCGCACAACTCATCCATGAGCGAAGGAGACATCTCCTCCACCTGCACGATATGTTCGCCGCCCTCACGGAAGCCGATATCGACGGTCGTGACGCTGGGCCCGATGGGATTCCTGCCGCCGAGAAACACGGGGTCGCACTCCATGCCCCCGTGCGACAACTCGATGTTGGCGAGAGCACCGTACTGGTGGATGGCGTCGGCACATTCGGTGAGCGAGGCGATCACTCCCGGATCGTCGAGCGGGATCTGCTTGGGATGTGACTTGCCCGTCGGTGTGTGCACGATGCTCTCTCCGACGGTGACGACGGCCGCTCCCCCCTTGGCCTTCAACCTGAAGGCGGCGATGTTCTCGCGCGTCAGGTAGCTCTCGGGCGACAGTTCGGCGAGCGAGATCGGCGCCGCCTCGATGCGGTTCTTGAGCGTCAAAGGCCCGATCTTGAGCGGGCTGAAAAGAAGCGGATGCTTCCTCGGGGTCACCGTCGTACCTCCCGGGATGGTGCGCCTGACCAGATATGTCGGCCGCAAGGCGGCCTCCGGGGGGCGATACTACCCTATTCC
>JAKAHF010000045.1:0-5778 GCA_021815245.1 Actinomycetes bacterium | reverse complement strand
GTCCTCGGGTAGATCGAGCCCCTCGAGGTAGGCGGTGCACTCGGTCATCTCCTCGTAGGGATAGTCGGTGGCAAGAAGGATCTTGTCGATGCCGAGCGCCGCGTGCGTGCACCAGAATGCCCCAGGGAGATAGTTGCCACTGGTGGTGACGAGCATGTTGTCGCGCAGGTACTCGCTCGGCACGCGCTTCAGCACCGGCACCGCGTCTGGATCGGAAGCTCTGATGTGCGGACGCACGAACGCATGGTCGATGCGCTGCATGAGAAACGACAGACCTTCGCCGTAGTGGCCGAGGATGATCTTCAGGCCGGGAAAGGCGTCGAAGGAACCGCTGGGCGCCAGCCGCATCATCGCGGTCGCCGGCTTGACGCGGAACCCGAAGGCCGCGCCGGCCAAGGCTAGACCATACGTGCGCAGCTCCTCCATCATAGGAGCGGTGGGATGCAGGTAGATGGGCACCCCCAACTCCTCCGCCTTGGCGAGGATCGGCCAGTAGCGTTTGTCGTCGAGATACGTGCCGCCCGGGACCGGGCGCGAGCCGCCGAAGTTGGAATGCGTCTTCCAGCCTTTGAAGCCCAGTTCCTTGACGGCCCGCTCGAGCTCTCGCGCGGCCGCGTCGGGATCCTTCGGCGCCAGTGCCGCGAAACCCATGAGTCGATCGGGATGACGATCGATAGCGGCGGCCAGCTCGTCGTTGATCTGCTTCGCGAGGCGTGTTCCCAGTGAGGGCGCAAAGTGGTCGACCCCCGGAGAGGTGAGCGACACGACGGCTTTGTCGATGCCTCCGGCGTCCATCTCGCGGATACGGCCTTCGCCGAGGTCGAGCAGGCGGTCGAGCAGCTTGTCGCCGTTGGGCTCGAATACGTCCGGCCAGTAGTAGAGCCGCCGCTTGCCGGTGATGGGGTCGTCGGCGAGACGCGGGTAGGAGTCGGTGGCGTACATCGCGTCGACCCACGACTGGGTGACGAAGTGCGTCTCAAGATCGATCCTGGTCACCGTGGGACCTTTCGTCGTAGAGATGGTGTTCGGTCGAGGGCAGCTCCTGAGCCCGGTCTAGCCCCCCGCGATGGGGAGAAAGATCAGCACGTCGTCGCCTTCGGCCAGCACGTGCGTCTTGTGCTGATGAGGACCCACGTCTCGGCCGTTGACGACCACCCGCACGGGCGCATACGAGGTCGGCGTGGCAGGCTGCGTCGCGAACGGCGCGAACTTGTCGCCTTTCAGCTCGACCAAGCGCTGCAACACATCGGGGATCTTCGCTCCCTCGGGCACGTCCAGCTCCAGATCTGCGCTGCCCAAGACCTGCCTGATCAGCCCGATGCTGCGAACCTTGACTTTCATGACTTCACCCTCGTGATGGCGCCCTCACCGCTACAAGTTCAGCTTGTCGGCTGCGTCGGCAAGACGCAGTTGCTCGAGCTTGGCACGGGTCGGCACTCCGTCGCGGTTCCAGCCTCGGGCCTCGTAGTACTCGTCGAGCATCGCGTCGAGATCGGCCTGCGAGATCAGTTCGCCCTTGGAGGCGCCATCGGCGATGGGCTCGGTCTTGAGGCGTTCGGGCAGATCGTCGTCGGCCCGGCCGAACCCGGCGAGGATGTTGAACACCCGGGCCACGTTGTTGATGCGCTCGCCTACTTGGTGCACCTCTTCGGGCGTGAGCTTGAGTCCGGTCAGACCTTCTTGGATGTTGGCGGTGTTCTCGAACATGAAGTCGGCGACCGCCATATCCATCAAGAAGACGCACATCGTGGCCGAGTCGGCCACCGCGGTGCGGGCGTCCTGGTTCCACATGGTCAGCTTGCCTTTGCCCTCGATGGCAAAGCGGTCGACCTGATACGGGATCGGGATGCCGAAGATCTCCTGGAAGGCATAGCCCTTGTTGTGGTCGGCGCCCGTGAACGCCGTCGCCATGCTGAGACCGTGCGCCTTGGCGCCGCGGATGTCGTAGCCCGGCAGCTCGAGCCCCTTGATGTGCATCGCGTACTTCTCGCTGCCCTTGCCGATGCGCTCGGCCGCCGCTTTCGTGCCGTCGGCCAGGATGTCGCCGAGTCCCTCACGCTCGCCCATCATATGCAGCAGCTTGATCATCGCCTGATCGTTGCCGAACCGCAGATCGATGCCCCCGGTGTCCTCAAGCGTGAGGATGCCCCGCTCGAAGAGTTCCATGGCGAAAGCGATGGTGACACCGGCCGAGATGGTGTCGAGACCCAGCTCGTCAGAGATGCGGTCGGCCGCGATGATGGCATCGGGGTTGTCGACCCCGGTCACTCCGCCAAACGAGTAGAGCGTCTCGTACTCGGGCCCTTCGGTGAAGAAGCCGGCGTACGGCGCCTGTTTGGCGAGACGCATCTGGCTGCAGCCGACGGGGCACCCCGCGCAGGCGGTCTTGCCGGCGCTCAAAGCCTCGATGGCGAAACCGCCGATCTTGTCGGCCGGGGTGAAGACACCCGTGCCCGCCCAGTTCTTGGCCGGATAGATGCCGAGTGCCTGGGTGAGGTCGAGCGTGGTCGACGTGCCGTAGCGAGAGAACTCCGGATAGAGGATCGGGCTGGCCTGCATGCCGGCACGCATGCGCTTGCGCGCGGCATCGTACTTCTCCTTGTCGGCGATGTCGAGCTGCAGGTCACCGCGAAGGGCGATGGCCTTGAGGTTCTTCGAACCCATGACCGCCCCCAGGCCTTTGCGACCGGCGACGCGGCGCTCGTTGACGATGGCCGCCATCTTCGACAGCTTCTCGCCCGCCGGACCGATGCAGCTGATGCGAATATTCTGGTCGTGCAACTCGTCCTTGATGGCCTGCTGCGTATCGGTGCTGCAGAGACCCCAGAGCTTGTCGGCGGGCCGGAACTTGACCTCACCGTTCTTGATGTAGAGATAGGTCGGCTCCTCGGCTTTGCCCTCGATGATGAGCATGTCGTAGCCCGCCCGCTTCATCTCCACGGGAAAGTGGCCGCCGGTCGTCGCGACCCCCATCGCCCCCGTCGCGGGCGACTTCGCGTTGACCGCCATGCGGCTTGCGCAAGGTATCGTCGTGCCCGTGAAGGGCCCGGGTGCGTAGATCAGCTTGTTGTCGGGACCGAGTGGGTCGCAGTTGGGATCGACCTCGTCGTAGAGATACTTGACGGTGAACCCCGAGCCCCCGAGAAAATCCTGCGCGATCTCGACCGGCAGCGGCTCCTCACTGAAGGTCTTGTGAGTCAGGTCGACCCTGAGAACCTTGCCCGTGTACCCGCCGTGATACATCTTCCGCTCCTTTGCACCGAGGATTGAGAGCCTTGCTTGTCAGTGTAGGAATTTGTCCATGAAATCGAACACTCTGCGCATGTTCTCGAGGGTCTCAAAACGGGGATCACCGTGACCGGCCCCCTCCAGCAGCTCGAGTTCGAACCGCGCCGCTCCGACTCGCTCTTCGATCGCCTTGGCGAGCTCCACCGACTGCTGATAGGGCACCAGGCAGTCGAGCGTACCATGCTGGATCAACATGGGCGCCATGGCCGTCGTCACGTAGCTGATCGGGTTGGCAAGCGCGACCCTTTCGGGTACATCGGTGATTGTACCGCCTAGCCAGATCGACTCGGGAGAATCGGGGGAATCGTGGTCGCACGGCGGCAGACCGCTGTCGGCGAGTTGGGCGTCCATGGCGAGAAAGTCGGTGGGACCGAACCAGTCGACTACAACCTGCACCTCGTCGGATTGCTCCTCATTGCCCAGCCGGGGATCGTCGAAGAGCGCCACGCCGGCGGAAAGCCCGAGCATGGCCGCGAGGTAGCCTCCAGCCGACCCGCCGAAGGCGCCGATGCGGCCCGGGTCGAGCATGAAACCCGCCGAATTCGCCTTGACCCAGCGCAGAGCCGCCTTGACATCCTGCACCGCAGCCGGAAAGGCGGCTTCCCCACTCATGCGGTAGTTCACGCTGACAACGGCGTAGCCGCGATCGAGTGCTGCAAGACCAGGCGTGAGCATGCCATCGCGCTTGTCGCCGATGGCGAATCCCCCACCGTGTATGTAGAAGACCACCGCGAAGGGCCCGTCACCTTCTTCGGGCAGGTAGACGTCGAGCCGCTGCGCCGGCGAGAGCGTCGCGTAGGAAACATCGAGCCACTTGCGACTGATGCCCGACACGTCGGGCGGCGGTGGCAGCTCGATATCGAGGGCGAACGGAGGCAGTCCGGGCGTCGGTGTCGGGTCTCCCACTGTCGCGACCTCCCCCAAGGCATGCTGAACGCTCCTAGCTTACCAATGAGGCCGAAGCGCGCCCAGCTCATCCCCTCGGTCGAAGCTCACCTATTTGCGGGGTGCTCGAAGCGAGCTTGTCGACGAGGTCCTCGACGGCCCGCCAGTCGGCCGTCAGATCCACCCGGCCCTGACAGGCCGCCCGCACGGCCATGTACATGGCGAGTAGCGTACGGAGCAGGTCTTTCTTCGAATAACGGTCGTCCCAGGAGGCGCGCATCTGCATGATCTCCAGGGCTCCGAGAAAGGCATAGGTGACGAGTTCGTCGTCGAGCAGGCCCTGGTTGGCGCCGGGCTTGCGATCGCGGGCCATCTCTTCGGCCATGCCCGCCAGCAACTTCTCATGGATGTCACGCACGAACGGCCGCAACTCGCTCTCGGGATGGCTCGCCTCGAGATAGGCCATGGCCCGCATGTCGGGGCTGAAACCCTGGATGCCGTAGCCCGCCCACGACCGCCACGCCAGACGAGCCGCGGAGTCGTCGGTCTCTTCGATGGGACCGGCCACCTGGACGTTCATCCACTCGTAGTAGACCTGGTAGCAGGCGATGAACAAGTGTCGCTTGCTGGGGAAGAAGCTGTAGAGGAGCTGTCCGGTGATGCCGACGTCACGGCAGATGTCGTTGATGCGAGTGCCGTCGTAGCCGTGTTCGACAAAGCGGCGCGCGGCAGCTTGGAGGATCGCGGTGCGGGTTTCTTCGGTCTGCCTCGCGACGAGGTCGACCCCGTTCTCAGCCGCCTCTTCGATGCGTGTGGCCATGCGGGCTCTGATCTCCCGCAGGCTGAGGCCCTCCGTTTTCAACGCTGTGATGTCGGCGAGCAGGTCGAGGTGCCGACGATCGTAGATGGCGCGGGTCGCGCTCGGCTTCTGAGCGGGTGGCAGCAGTCCCTCGGCGATGTAGTAGTAGATGGTGCTGCGACTGACCCCGCTGTCGCGCTCGAGTTGAGAGATCGTCATGGGCTGCATAGGTGTCAAACCTGGTCTCCGCTCCGGTGCGACAGGGGGTCTCCGGTCACTCCCCGACCGAATCGACCATGGCTTTGACGTTCTCGAATCTGGCATCGGGCGGAATGGCGCAACCCATGCCCATGATGTAGCCGTCGGGACCGACCTCGGCGAGCAACCGCCGGCAGTAGGTCTTGACCTCCTCGACGCTCCCCAAGGTGAGGAGGGCAGGAGGCACATCACCGTGCAGGCACATGTGCCCGGCCAGGATCTTCTTCGCCCGGAAGATGTCGGTCTTGCCGTCGAGCGCAAGCACGCACCGGCGCGCGGGCAGTTCCAGCAGGCGCTCGATCTCTCTGTCCCAGTTGGCATCGTAATGCAAGATGGGGATGCCGCCCTCTTCGGCCACAATCTCCACCATCTCCTTCATGTAGGGCCACACGAAGCGATTCCAGAGCCGCGGAGACAGGAACTCGGGCGCGGTGCGCCAGCCGCCGACCCAGTAGCCGACGGGCCCTCCCGCTCGGACGGTCTGGCGGAACCGTTCGCGCTTCTCCTCCATGATGAGATCCATGACCGCCTGGACTTTGTCACCCATC
>JAKAHF010000044.1:7447-9178 GCA_021815245.1 Actinomycetes bacterium | reverse complement strand
GGGCGCCGCCGGTTGCACGGCGGGCGTCTCGGCGGTGGGAGCGGGCGAATGAGCGGCTTCGGCGTGCGTCAGCGGCAGGTCCTCGACCGCGGGACCGCCCTGCGTCCACGTGAGATCGACCGCCTTGAGGCGGTTCTCGGCGCTAAGAAGATCGTCGTCGCCGGCGCCCCAGTTGAACTCGGCCCTGCGTTCCTCGGCGGGTGATTCCTCGTTCTCGGTCAGGTCGACACCGGTGGGGGTGGTGTCCCACTCGCGAGGCGTCGCGGGCGACTTGACGACTTGGATCTCGGCCTCAGAGTCGATGGGCACTACTTCCTCGTGCTCGCTCGAGTACCACGACTTGCGCGGGCCGGTGGCCGGTGCGGCGGGAATGGGCTGAGCGGCGGCTCGGAAGGCGTCAGCCGGGCTTCGCGTGGCCCCGGCGGATGCCGCGGCAGTGGTAGCGGCGGCCGCGGTCGTGGCTCCGAACGCGTTGGACGGCCCGCCACCGATGCCCGCGAACTCCATGATCTCAGGCTCTCGGGCCGGCTGACGTTCGGGCTGGCTCATCTGGCCGGCGAAGCGGCGGAGCTGGGTCAGCCGGGTTCTCGCGTACTCGTTGCCTTTGCCTTCCTTGGGCGTCTCGATGGCGGCCAGCGCGGCAGTCACTCGGTCGGCCCTGAAGACGTTGAGGCGGTTGGTATCTTCGGTCGTTATGTCGCCCCATCCCTGCAGGATGCTGATGATGACGCGCTGTAGGGGGTCGACGGCGAGTGCCGCCGAAGGACTCACGTCCGCGGTAGCGGGTTTCGCGGCCTTCTGGCGGCCGGTGGTGCCGGCAGGCGCGGCTGCGAGAGCCGGCGGCTCTACGCTCGGGGCTTGGCTCGCAGCGGGGACTTCACCGGTAGCATCGGGCGCGAGCGGCTGTCCGGGCTCACCCTCCACGGGCACCGCCGCCGCCTCAAGGGCGTCACGATCGGCCCGGGCGGCCAATGCGTCGGCCTTGCGGCTCTCACGGGTCGACTTCGCCGGCTTGGCCTGACCCTTCATGGCCGCCTTGTCGGCTTTGGACATCTTCGTCGACGTGCTGCCGGAGGATGCGCCGCCGCGTTCCTTCTGGCGCTTGCGAAGAACAACGAGACCGAGCACGCAAACCAGCAGAAAGACGGCGATTATCGCCGGGAGGGTGTACTCACTGCCAAGAAGTTCTGGAAATCCCATAGTTGACTCACTCTTTCGGGGTCACGGGAGGTATCCCTGCTGTGCCTAGGATACTCCCCGCCCGTGGGCGAGGTATAGTGTTGTGCTCGGCAGACCTCACGCAGAGAGAAGGGAGCCTGCGCTGCTCGCGAAGATGATCGATACTCACTCGCACCTGCTTCCCGGCATCGACCACGGTTGCCCCGACATGCAGACCGCACTTGTCATGGCGCGCGCCGCCGCCGATTCGGGCATCGGCACGGTCGTGTGCAGCCCGCACTACCCCGATTGGAACGAGGATAGGATCGAGTACGCTTGGTCGACCCTGCACGAGTTGCGCGCTGCGCTCCAAGGCGCCGGCATCGACCTGCGTGTCGCCCTCGGTTTTGAGGTCGACCTGTCGGTGGCGGCGCTGGTCGAGCTCGATCTCGTGCGCCGCCTCACGGTGGAGGGTTCGAAGGACGTGATCCTCTGCGAGATGCCCTACTCGGGCTGGCCGATCTATCTGGAGCCCACCGTCTTCAAGCTTGCCGCGGCGGGGTTGGTGCCGAT
>JAKAHF010000044.1:0-7437 GCA_021815245.1 Actinomycetes bacterium | reverse complement strand
CGCTCACCCGGAGCGCAACGATCTGGTGCAGAAATCGTCCGAACCGCTCCTCAGGCTCATGCGGGCCGGAGCTGTCATCCAAGCCACGGGCGGAAGCCTCACAGGCGTGTTCGGCTCCGCGGCCATCCGGACCTTCCATAGGCTGTTCTCGGAGGGGCTGGTCAGCCTCATCGCGACCGACGCCCATTCCTTCCAGACAGACGGTTGGACCTTCCAGCTACTTCTCGAGGCGCTCGAGGGACAGCTCAGCGACGGTGACTTGGTGCGCCTCACCACGACGAACCCCCGGCGACTCATGCGGGGCGAGCCGCTCGAGCCGGTAGTCTCGGGAGTCGGTGGCCAGACGACGGCCAAACGCAAGAGACCCTGGGGCAAGGGCTAGACTCCTAGGAGCCTGCTGACCCGACCCGCGCCGGCGACATCGCCGACCCGCGCCGCGCCCGCGAGGCTAGAGGCGCTTCTCGAGCACTTTCACCTGCGGCGACAGCGGATTCAGTTTCTTGGCCTTCTCGAGGAACGAGCGCGCGCGGTCGCCCAGGAATTCGGCATCGGCGGTCCTGCCGGCCGCCAAGGCCGCGTCACGGGCCGCGATCAGGGCGTTGGCGGCCATGTACGAGTTGAGCCAGATCACGGGTACCCTGCGGGCCGCGTCGACCCAGGCATCGGCCGCGAGGCGGAGGTCGTTCGCCCTCTGCAGCGAGCCTTCAGGAGCCTGCTGGGCCACGACCGTGTATGCCGTCGCCCGGGCAGCGAAGGGGTGCACGGCCGTGGGGTCGAGCCAGGCGGCCGTGTGGCTGCGCGAATCGACTACGGCAAGGTCGGTCTCACCGGCCGCCATGGTCGAGAAGCGAAGCGACAGGTAGGGGAAAGCGGCCGACACGATGACGGCCACCGCGAGCAGGCCGGCGATCCAGGCCGTGTAACGCGGCAGCCAGCGGAGACGGCGTTTCGAGGCTCGTTTGGCGGCGAGCAGTTCGGCACGGCGGGGCTTGGCCGCCGCCGGGTCGGCGTCGAGAAACGCCAGCGGGTCGACCGCGTTCGCTTTTCGGCCGGTCGCCCAGCCGGCGCCGGTGCCTGCCGCGACGCCCCAGCCCGGGCCGCCGAATGCGATCAGGCCGGCGAACAGCATCATCACCGGCAGAGTGAGGCCGGCGAGCTGCCACAGCCAGTCGGCCGACGAGTGTATGAACCACGCGAGACACCCCGTGACCATGGCCGCGACAACGGCCATCTCGGCGCGGCTGCGGGTCCTGAAGCGCAGCACCACCGCACGCGCCAGGGCGAGGATGATGAACGCGGCGTAGAACACCAGCCCGGGGATGCCGAGCTCGGCCAGCACCTGCATGGGTTGGCTGTGAGGTTGACGGACGTCCATCGCGACGACTCGGTGCAGGTAGTGATAGGCCTCGAAGTTCTGCGCGCCGATGCCGAGCAACGGGTTCTCCTCGAAGGCCTTGGCCGCGACCTTCCACTGAGTGAGCCGGCCGTTCAGCCCGAAGGCGGCGAACCGGTTGCTCGCGTCGGCGCTGCCGCCGACCTTGTCGCCGACGAACTCATCCCAGCGGTCGCTCACATAGGTGCCGAGCCCCCCGGTGCGATGGTCGGCATAGACGAGCCCTCCGACCAAGAGCCCGGCGGCGCAGACGATGAGGAACGCCCCTACGAACATGGTCGAGCGCCGCGACGAGTAGGGGCCAAGCAGACGCTCGACAGCGTAGGTGACCGCCCAGGCGACGAGCACGATGAGCACCGAGTATGCGACTCCGCGAAGGGCGCTGTCGAGGGCGGGAGCAAGCGGCCGGCTCTCGTGTATGGCCGTATAGACGCCTGTGATGCGCCCCCAGAAGAGTATGAGGGGCACGGCCACGATGACGAGATCGACAAGGGCGCGGAACCGGTTCGGCGACAGCACGATGAAGAACGGAATGACGAGCACGAAGGTCCAGAGCCCACCCCGAGACTGGGGTAGCAGAGAGAATTGGATCAGAACCACCGCGATCACGAGGAGCAGCGGCTGCACGGCGCGGGCGAGGCCGGCCACGAGCCGGCCGGACGGCTTCGGCTCGGGCGGAAGTAGCCCGGCGTCCGCGGCTGTCGCGGGCGCGGCATCGAGTGGCGCGGCATCGAGCGGAGTCGCGGTGATCGGGGCGGCGGCGTCGAAACGCGGCGCCTCGCCGGCGGCGACCGGTCGGACCCCCGTCTGCGCCGGTTCGGTGGACGCCATGGGTCTCCGCCGCTTGAGACCGCCTCCCATGCCGTTCGCGAGGCCCAGGGCCAGCCAGAAGCCGACCACGAAGAAGCAGGCCTGCCCATTCCAGTAGGTGATGGGGTAGTTGAGGCGGCCTCTTGGCAGCATGCTCACGGCATCGGCGTCGCCTGCCAACCGCACAAGGATCACCAAGGCGGTGAGCGCGATAGCCGCCGTGACCAGGCCGGCGAGCACCTTGAGTCCCAGAGGGCCCGACCACCGCACCGCCGCGAACACGAGCCCGATCGTCATGGCGTAGAAGAGCGTGCGGTTGATCTCCTCCCACGTGTCGCCAAGACTGTCGGCCCAAAAGATGCTGAGGGTCGTCCAAACGGCGAGCAGCGCGAAGAGGCCGAGAAGGACGCGTTGCGTGGCACCGGCCGAGACCGAGGGTCCGCTGATGACCACCATCAGCGCCAGCGCCCCGACACCGATCACGAACGGCAACCAGTCGGCCGGGGAATAGGCGCCGCTGCGGAAGACAAGCGCGAAGCCGACGATCGCCATGATGACGACGATGACGATGCCGGTGATGGTGAACACGCGCCCTGGCCCTTCGGGACGGGGCGCCTCAGCCGTTGCGGGCGGGGCCGGACGGTCGGGGGGCGGAGCTACCGCGATGGACGTTTCGGGCGACAGGGCGGGTGGAACACCGTGTGGGTCGTCAGCAGCGCCGGCATCCACCGACGTGAAGCGCTCCGTGAACTGGTCTATCGCCGTCCCCTTTGCTCTCGCAGCTCAGCCACCCAGCAGCCTACTAGGCCATTCTAACAAGCGGAAAGGGCCACACCGCCGGGCCGCGAGCATCGAGACGCGTCAGAACTTGGCCCGCTCCTTGAGCGGCTGCCACCAACCGGGATTGTCGCGATACCAGGCTACCGTTTCGGCCAGGGCTTGGGCGAAGTCGCGCTCCGGCGCCCAGCCGAGCGCGCGCACCTTGTGAGTGGTCACCGAGTAGCGGCGGTCGTGTCCGGGACGGTCGGGCACATACCTGACCATGTCTTCGCCGGCGCCCAGGGTCTCGAGCACCGAGGTGGTGATGAAGCGGTTGGTGACCTCGTTGGCGGCGCCCACGTTGTAGATCTCGCCCACCGTGCCGCGGCGCAGCACCGTCTCGAGAGCGCGGCAGTTGTCGAGCACGTAGATCCAGTCGCGGACGTTGAGCCCGTCGCCGTAGAGGGGCACCTGCTGGCCTTCGAGCAGGTTGGTGACGAACAGCGGAATGAGCTTCTCGGGGAACTGGTAGGGTCCGAAGTTGTTGGTGCTGCGGGTGATGACCACCGGCAGGCCGAAGGTCGTGAGGTAGGAGAGCACCAGCAGGTCTGACGCCGTCTTGGAGGCCGAGTAGGGGCTCGACGGAGCCAGCCGGTCGGTCTCGCCGAACGAACCCTCCTCGGTGGAGCCGTAGACCTCGTCGGTGGAGATGTGCAGAAACCGCTCGATGCCGACCCGCCGGGCCTCTTCGAGCAGCACGTAGGTGCCCTCGACGTTGGTGGTGATGAAGTCGTGGGCGCGGGCGATGGAGCGGTCGACGTGGCTCTCGGCGGCGAAGTGCACCACCGTGTCGCACCCCTGCATGGCCTGCTCGACGTCGTCGTGGTTGCGGATGTCGCCGTGAACGAACCGGTAGCGGTCACCGAAGGCGGCCTCGACGTCGACCAGATTGGCCGGGTTGCCCGCGTAGGTGAGGCAGTCGAGGTTGACGACGCCGACCGACGGGTCGGTCGTCAGGATGTGTCGCACGAAGTTCGATCCGATGAAGCCGCAGCCTCCCGTGACGAGGATCGTGCGGGGGGTGTGGGCGGGTGCGGGGTTAGCCATTGCGGCGCGTCCAATCGTAGGGGATCTCGGGAGTGTCGTGCGGCAGACGATATTCGTCAGGGTGCTCGCGGTCGTAGGGCAGGTCGGGTACGTTCACCACGATGCCCTCGTGTTCGGAGACGCACACCCAACCGTGGTAGACACCCGGCGGGATGCGCACCAGCACCGGCCGGTGCACGCCCATGTAGACCTCTTGCACCTCGCCTTGGGTGGGCGAGCCTTCGCGGGCGTCGTAGAGCCCCAGCCTAAACATGCCGTGCACCGCGCACATGTGATCGGTCTGCAGGCGGTGCATATGCCAGGCTTTGACGACTCCTGGATAGGTGGTGGTCATGTAGACCTGGCCGAACTTCTCGAAGAGCTCGTCGTCGCAGCGCATGATCTCCATGAGGCGCCCGCGGTCGTCGGGGATGACCTTGAGCTGCTTGACCGTGACTCCGTCGATCATGATGCCTCCCGCAGGAGCTGTTCCAGGTATTTGCCGTAGGCGTTGCCCTTCATGCCGGCGGCGAGACTCTCGAGCGCGGCGGCATCTATGAACCCCTGCCGGTAGGCTACTTCTTCGAGACACGCGATCTTGAGTCCTTGACGCTCCTCGATCACCTGGATGAAGTGCGACGCTTTGAGCAGGGCCTCGTGCGTGCCGGTGTCGAGCCAGGCGACTCCGCGGCCGATCTTCTCCACGCGCAGCAGGCCTCGCTCGAGGTAGACGCGGTTGACGTCGGTGATCTCGAGCTCACCGCGGGCGGAGGGTTTGAGCGAGCCGGCGATGTCGCACACGTCGCTGTCGTAGAAGTAGAGTCCGGGCACCGCCCAGTTGGAGCGCGGCTGCTTGGGTTTCTCCTCGATGCCGACGGCGAAGCCGTTCTCGTCGATCTCGACCACTCCGTAGGCCTGGGGCTCGTTGACCTGGTAGCCGAAGATGGTGGCGCCCTCGGTGCGGGCGGCGGCGGCTCTGACGTGCTCCATGAAGCCGTGGCCGTAGAAGATGTTGTCGCCGAGAATCAGCGAGCCGGGGCCGCCACCCAGAAACTCGCGTCCGAGGATGAACGCCTGCGCCAGACCTTCGGGACGCGGCTGCACCTTGTAGGAGAAGTTGATGCCGAGCCAGGAGCCGTCGCCGAGCAGGTCTTCGAAACGGGGCAGGTCGTGCGGTGTGGAGATGATGAGGATGTCGCGAATGCCCGCCATCAGAAGGGTCGACAGAGGGTAGTAGATCATGGGCTTGTCGTACACCGGCATGAGCTGCTTGCTGACCACCCGCGTCGCGGGATAGAGCCTGGTGCCAGACCCACCCGCGAGAACGATGCCCTTCATGCGCACTCCTATTGACCGTCCTATACCCTCGGCAGCCATTCTAGCAACCATCACGGACGGGACTTCACGTAGCGCGCCAGCCCGTCGCGCCACGGCGGCAGCCGCACCCCGAGGGCGGCCGCCTTGGAGCAGTCGAGGCAACTGAAGGCAGGGCGGGCGGTTGGCGCCGGGAAATCGGCGGTCTTCGCCGGCAGCACTTCGGTGGTGGAGCCAGCCAGGGCCAGCGTCTCGCGGGCCCACTCATAGCGGCTGACACAGCCGGCGCCGCCGAGGTGGTAGACGCCCGCGGCCGGCGTAGCCCCCGACACCGGCGTGGCCGAAAGGGCCAGCAGGCAATCGGCCAGGTCTTCGGCATAGGTGGGGCTGCCCACCTGGTCGTCGACCACCTTGATCTGCGCACGCGAGGTCGCCCAGCTCAGCACCTTGGCTGGGAAGTGAGTGTCGCTGTCGCGACCGTAGAGCCAGGAGGTGCGCGCAACGATGGCACCCGGCGCCGCGGCCAGCACAGCTTCCTCGCCCCGCAGCTTGGAGAGCCCGTAGTAGCTGAGGGGCCGGGGCTCGTCGGTCTCGACATAGGGTTCGATCTTGGCGCCGTCGAAGACGAAGTCGGTGGAGATATGGATGAGCAGCGCTCCAACGGCTGCCGCCGCCCCGGCCACGTTCGCCGCCACGACCGTGTTGCCCGTGTCGGCGTACTCGTGGTCGGTCTCGCAGCGGTCGACGTTGGTGGCGGCGGCACAGTTCACGATGAGCGCCGGGGCGAGGCGCGCCACCGCCGCAAGGGTCTGTTCGCGGTCGGAGAGGTCGAAGTCGGCCACGTCACAGCCGGTCGCGGCGGGGCCGAAGGCGCGCATGCAGGCAGAGCCCAGCATGCCGCGGCAGCCGAGAATGAGGGTGTTTGGCAGCGCGTCCATGTCAGTAGTCCCAAGACGTACGAAGCTCTCGCAAGGGCACGACCCGCACATTCTCCGCCAGCCGATATGACGTCTTGCCCGGGTACACCACCCATAGGCCGGCCAGGTCGAGGTCTTCGATAGCAGCCCTCATCGAAGAGGTCATGCGAGGCGCATCCTGGTACTTGCACTCGACGCCCCAGTTCTTGCCGCGCGCCTGCCAGTAGAGGTCAAGCTCCGCGCCCGCGTGCGTGCGCCAGAAGTGCATCTCGCTATCCTCAAACCCCAGGGTCCGGCAGACCGACTCGAGCGCGAATCCTTCCCATGACGCGCCCAGCTTCGGCGACGTCTGGAGCTGGTCCATTGTGTCGATCGACAGAAGGGCGTGCAGCAGGCCGCTGTCGCGCAGGTACACTTTGGGCCGTCGCACGACCCGCTTGCCAACATTCGACGCCCACGGCGTCAGCAGGCGGACCATGAAGGCGCCCTCCAGGATCTCGCAATACCGGCGCACGGTCATGTCCGACACACCGAAGGATCTGCCCAACTCGGCGTAGTTGAGAATCTGTGCGTGGTAGTGGCTGAGCATGATCCAGAAGCGACGGAGTGTGCGGGCCGGAATGGTGATGCCGAGCTGAGGGAGGTCGCGTTCGAGGAAGGTGGAGATGTACTGGCGGCGCCAGGTCAGGCTCTGCTCCTCGCTCGGGGCCAAGAACGAGCGCGGCAAGCCTCCCCTCAACCACAGGGCGGAGAAGCTGTCGCTGCCGACGTCGTTCAGTCGAAAACCGCTCAACTCGTAGAAGCCGATCCGTCCGGCGAGGGTCTCCGAACCCTGACGGATGAGGTCGGGTGAGGCGCTCCCCAGGATGAGATACCTCTGGTCGAGACCGCGGTCGACCAGGTGCCGAAGTAGGGGAAACAGGTCAGGTCGGAGCTGGATCTCGTCGATGACTATGAGCCCTCGCAGATCCTCAAGAGCGAGCTGCGGTTGTTCCAGCCTGGCGATATCGCGGGGATTCTCCAGATCGAACATGTGCACGTTCCCGACGCCGTTGGCGCTGGCAAGGGCTTGGTCGGAGCTGAGGGATCGAGCCAACGTTGTCTTGCCGAATTGGCGTGGGCCGAGGATGGCCGTAACAGGGAAGGCGGCCATGAGCT
>JAKAHF010000043.1 GCA_021815245.1 Actinomycetes bacterium | reverse complement strand
CGTCCTCGAGGCGCGCAACCGCTCCAACCAGGTGGAGATCGCCACCTTCATGAAGAAGCCTCTGGCCGACGTGGTCTGCATCAACTGCGGTCAGTGCATCAACCGCTGCCCCACCGCGGCCCTCTACGCCAAGAACGCGCTCGACGACGTGTGGAAGGCGCTCGACGACCCATCGAAGTACGTGGTCATCCAGACCGCCCCGTCACCGCGTGCCGCCATGGGCGAGATGTTCGGCCTCGAGCCCGGCACGACCGTCACCTATGAGATGAACACCGCCCTCAAGCGCATGGGCTTCCAGAAGGTGTTCGACACCAACTTCACCGCCGACCTCACGATCATCGAGGAAGGCACCGAGCTCATCAAACGCCTCTACGGCGCTCTGGTGCAGGGTGACGCCAACGTGGCCCTGCCTCAGTTCACGAGCTGCTCCCCTGGTTGGGTGAAGTACCTCGAGCACTTCTATCCCGAGTTCATCCCCAATCTCTCCACGGCTAAGAGCCCGCAGCAGATGTTCGGCGCTCTCATCAAGACCTACTACGCCGACAAGATGGGCGTCGACCCGGCCAATATCGTCAGCGTGGCCGTCATGCCCTGCACGGCGAAGAAGTTCGAGTGCGACAGGCCCGAGATGTACGACAGCGGTTACAAGGACGTCGACTTCGGCCTCACGACCCGCGAGCTCGGCCGCATGTTCCGGCAGGCCGGCCTCGACGTCATGTCGCTGCCCAAGAGCGACTTCGACGATCCGTTCGGCACCGCCACAGGTTCGGGCCTCATCTTCGGCGCCACCGGCGGCGTGATGGAGTCGGCCCTGCGTACCGTGCTCGAACTGGTGACCGGCAAGAAGCTCGAGTCGATCTACGAGCACGGCGACATCCTGCCGATTCGCGGCTTCGACGGCGTCCGTTTCGCCGAGATCCCGGTGACCGAGGTCGGTCCGATGCCCGAGATCCTCGCCCATCTGCTTCCCGACTGGGAGTGGCTGAAGGGTGCGACCCTCAAGGTCGCCGTTGCCCACGGCACGGCGAACGCCCACAAGGTCATGGAGAACATCAAAGCCGGCGGCCTCTTCAGCGAGTGCCACTTCATCGAGTTCATGGCCTGCCCGGGCGGCTGCCTGGGCGGCGGCGGCCAGCCGATCCCGACCAGCAAGGAGATCCGTGCTGCGCGGGCGAAGGCCATCTACGGCGAAGAGAAGACGCTGAGCGTCCGCAAGTCGTACGAGAACCCGGCGGTCGCGAGGATCTACACCGAGTTCCTCACCGACGGTCCGTGCGGCCACAAGAGCCACGAGCTGCTGCACACGCACTACGTGTCGCGCGGCAAGTTCATCAAGTAACGACCGAGAT
This sequence comes from Actinomycetes bacterium, assembly GCA_021815245.1. Next base: position 7,851 of record JAKAHF010000043.1, on the reverse strand, counting down.
CGACCGCCCTCCGGAGACGACCTCCGGGAGCGGCCGCGAGAAAGACCTAACGGGAGCCCCGCGGCAACGCGGGGCTCCTCGCTTCTGCGGCCAGCCCCTTCAGCAGATGCGGGGCAGGTCTTCTCCCACGGGCGCGTCTATGATCCGCCGGCCTCCCAAGGTCGTCGTCAAGATGGCGAGACCGGGATCATCCGCCCGCACCTGTCCGATTACGGCAGCGTCGGCGCCCAGCTCGTGGCCTCGCATCGCCTCCACGATCGCGTTGGCGTCGTCCCCAGGACAGAAGAGTGCGAGCTTGCCTTCGTTGGCCGCAGCCAGCGGGTCGAGCCCGAGCAGGTCGCAGGCTCCGCGTACTGCCGGTCGTACCGGCAGGCTCGACTCGTCCACGTACGCCGTGGTCCCCGAGACCGCGGCCAGATCGTTGAGCGCGCCGGCAAGGCCTCCCCGGGTGAGGTCGCGCATGGCGTGGATCGTGCGTCCGGTCGCCAGCACGGCGCTGATGAGGCTCCACAAGGGGGCACAATCGCTGCCGAGTCCGTCGGTGCGGAGCCCGGAGCGGCCGGCCATGATCGCCACCCCGTGATCGCCGAGAAAGCCGTTCACGATGATCGCGTCACCGGATCGTATGCGCCGGGCTTCCGGAGGCGGCTCCATCACGACGCGGCCCACTCCCGCCGTAGTCAAGTACAAGCCGTCACAACGGCCCCGTTCGACGACCTTGGTATCGCCGGTGACGACCTGCACTCCGCACGCCCGCGCCCAGATCCCCACTGAAGCCACGACCGCGGCCAGATCGGAGATCGCGAGTCCCTCCTCGAGGATCATGCCGAGGCTCATCCAGAGCGGCTTGGCGCCCTTGACGGCCAGATCGTTCACCGTGCCGCAGACTGCGAGCTTGCCGATGTCGCCCCCGGCAAAGAACAGTGGCGAGACCACGTACCCGTCGGTGGTGAAGGCGAGCCGTCCGGCCTCCGTGTCGACCAGGGCCGCATCGTCGAGAGTGGCGAGAATGGGATTGTCCAACGCGGGCAGGATGATCTCGCGGATGAGCCTGCCGGTGAGCGACCCCCCACCGCCATGGCCGAGCATGACACGATCGCCGGTCATCGGCTCCTCCAGGCGCCGTATCGCGCGTAGGCCGCGCAGGCTCCCTCGCTGGACACCATGCACGGACCCACCGGATGCTCGGGCGAGCACATCCGGCCAAAGAGCCCGCAATCGGGGGGCGCGAGCGCTCCGCGAAGCACGTCGCCGCAGCGGCACCCCGGTGGCCGGCTGCCCGGCCCCACGACCACTCCGGCGCGCTTCGCCGCGTCGAACATGGCGAACTCCCCACGCAGCGCGAGCCCACTCCCGGCAATCGTACCGAGACCCCGCCATTCGGCGTCGGCCTCGGCGAACACCTCGTTCATGATCCGCTGTGCAGCCTGGTTGCCTTCCCATGTCACGGCACGCCGGTACTGTATCTCCACCTCTCTCCTTTGGTCCTCCAACTGCGCGAGAAGCATGTCGATCCCCTCGAGCATGTCCTCCGGCTCGAACCCCGTGATGACGCAGGGCAGTGAATGCCGCGCGGCAAACGGCGAGAAGGCGCGGGCCCCGGTGACCACGCTGACATGCCCCGGGCAGAGGAACCCATCAACATGCACCACGCCCCCCTCGATGAGGGAGTCCATCGCGGGCGGCATGACCTTGTGGGCAGAGAGCACGCTGAAGTTGCCGACTGCGCGGTCGTGCGCGTTCTTCACGGCAAGGGCGACCGTGGGGGCCGTAGTCTCGAATCCCACCCCCAGGAACACGATGTTCTCGTCCGGCTGAGCCTCGGCCAGGGCCAGCGCGTCGCCCGCCGAGTAGACCACGCGCACCTGCAGACCCTCGGCACGCTCCCGCTCCAGCGACGATGAGCTGCCGGGAACTCGCACGAGGTCGCCGAACGTGGTGATGGTCGTCCCCGGCTCCCGGCCGATCGCGATGGCCGCGTCGATGAAGCCGGGCGGCGTCACGCACACCGGGCAGCCCGGGCCCGAGAGCAGTGTGACGTTATCGGGAAGGAGGCTGCGGAGACCGCTCCGCATGGCCACCATGGTGTGGGTGCCGCAGACCTCCATCAGCCTGACAGGTCGACCGAGACGCCTGGCCCGATCTCCGATCTTGGCGAGCGCGGGGTTCATCCGCCACCGACCTCGGCGCGCCCCGATCCCTGGCCCGTGATCTCCTGCCACTCGCGATAGTCGGCCGGGGTCCAGCGGTGAAGGGCGACGCCCGCGTGCACGAGCAGGTAGTCACCCACCGACACCTCGTCGACCAGGGTGATGTCGACATCGCGGAGCGCTCCACCGACGGATATCGTCGCTCCGGTTCCAGCGATAGAGACGACCTCTGCCGGCACCGCTAGACACATGGCAGCAACCCCCGTTCGGCCCGGGCCAGAGCCACGGCGGCCTGGCCGAGCGAGACGCCCCCGTCGTTGGCCGGCACCGCCGTGTTCACGTGCACCCTGAGCCCGGCATCGCGAAGCCGGAGGGCGATCCCAGAGAGCACCAGCCTGTTGAGGAAGACGCCCCCGCACAGGGCGACGTCTCCGACGCCGCGAGGCCGGCTGATCTCGATACACGCCTCCACCACGGCGTGCACGACGGTGTTGTGAAAGCGGCCGGCCATGACGCCGACCGGCACTCCGCGCGACTTGTCGGCGAGCAGACGAGCCAGCGCCGGACCGAAGTCGAGCACCCACGGCGCCGGCTCGAGCTCCAGCACGAAGGGATATTCGCCGGTCGTGGCGACGTCGGCGGCCGCCTCCAGACGGATAGCCCCCTGCGCCTCGTATCCCGCCACAGAGCAGAGATCGAGGAGGGCGGCGACGGCATCGAACATGCGCCCGGCGCTCGATGTGACAGGACACGCCACGTCCGACTCGAGCATCCGCTCGAGGCCGGCGATCTTGGAGCGTTCCACCGCCGGAATGTCGGGGCTCCAAGCGAGTCCCTCAGCCCGCGCGATGCTCAGAGCCATGCGCCAGGGTTCTTCGATGGCCTTTTCACCCCCGGGCATGCGGTAGGTCTTGAAGTGGGCCATCCGTTCGAAGCAGGCTCGGTCGGCCAGCAGGATCTCACCGCCCCACACCGTGCCGTCTGTGCCGTAGCCGGTGCCGTCGAGGGCCACCCCGATGACCGGCTCCGACAGGCCGCACTCGGCCATGACGGCGGCCACGTGGGCATGATGGTGTTGCACGCCGACCAGAGTGGCGCCTTGCCGTTCGGTGGCGTACCGGGTGGAGAGATACCGGGGGTGCAGATCGTGAGCGACCAACGAGGGGGCGATGCGGAGCAGCGACTGCCATCGCTCGATCTCCTCACGGTAGTGCCGGTAGGTGGAGTGGTCGCTCAGTTCGCCGATGTGTTGCGAGACGAATGCCTGACCGCGGTTGACGAGGCAGAAGGTCGATTTCATGTCGGCGCCGGTGGCCAGGATGGCCGGCGAATCCGCGGCTATCCGAAGAGGTGTAGGCACGTAGCCCCGGGCTCGGCGAAACACGCACCTCTGCCCGTCGACCACCTGGACGACCGAGTCGTCGCAGCGGTGCACGATGGCCCTGTCGTGGGCCAGCACTGCGTCGGCGATGCCGTCGAGAAGCCGAAGGGCCTCCACTTCGTCGCATGCCAGGGGCTCGTCGCGCCGGTTGCCGCTCGTGAGAACCAGGGCCTCGAAAGGCTGCAGTAGCAGGGCATGAAGAGGGGCGTAGGGGAGGAAGACCCCGGTGGTCTCGGTGTCGGGAGACACCTCTCCGCTCAGCCGGCCCCGCAACACCACGATGGGTCGGGCCGAAGAGAGAAGTTCACGTTCTTCAGCGGGTGCAGGTGTCAGATGCGCCTTGAGGGTCGCCATGTCGCGGAACATGACCGCCAGGGACTTCGCCGGACGGTGCTTCCTCTGACGGAGACGTGCGACGGCCGCGGGCGCGAGCGCGTCGCAGGCCAAATGATAGCCGCCGAGGCCTTTGACCGCGACGATACCGCCGCCCCGTATGATCCCCTGCGCGTGTCGCAGCGCAGTCTCGCCTTCGACGGTGCGCGCGCCGTCACGCGGTAGGAGGAACAGGTGCGGCCCGCAGTGTGCGCATGCGTTCGGCTCAGCGTGAAAACGGCGGTCCTCAGGGTCGTGGTATTCGGCCTCGCATTCGGGGCAGAGCGCGAATCGGCGCATCGACGTCGCCGGCCGGTCGTACGGCAGCCGGTCGACGATGGTGAAACGGGGGCCACAGTCAACGCAGTTGGTGAACGGGTAGCGGTAGCGGCGATCGGTGGGATCGTCGAGTTCGGCGAGACACCTGCCGCACACCGCGAGATCCGGAGGCAGATGCACCTTGACCTGGCCGAGGCCCTCTGAGGCGCCGACCTCGAACCGCGCGTATCCCTTCGGCGGCAGCTTCCTGCGCACCACTCTCGCGATGCGTGACTGCTCCGGCGTGTCGAGCGTCAGCCGGGCGAAGAAGTCGTCGATATCGGCTTCGTCGCCCTCGACCTCCACCGTCACCCCCTGGGGATCGTTGCGCACGAACCCGGTCAACCCTCTGGCCACAGCCTGCCGGTAGACGGCCGGTCGAAAACCGACGCCCTGCACCTGACCCTCGATGTGAGCCCGCACCCGGGCCGTCACGGGTGGACCGCCACCCGGGCCCACGGGTGAGCCCGCACCCGGGCCGTCACGGGCCGTTCCTCGCGCCGGCCGCGGACCCCACGCCGAGCCCAGCCAGGTGCGTTTGCTCCAGCCAGTCGACGAAGCGCGAGACTCCCTCCCCGGTGCGGCAGGAGAGCGTGAAGAGGGGCGCCTCGCGGTTGAGCCCTCGGAAGTCGTGCTCGAACGCGGCCATGTCAAAATCGACGTAGGGCAGCAGATCCATCTTGCCCAGAACCAGGGCCGACAATTCGTGGAACAGGAGCGGATACTTGGCGGGCTTGTCGTGGCCCTCGGCGACCGAGATCACTCCGACCTTTGCCGTCTCGCCCAGGTCGAACTCCGCCGGACAGGCGATATTGCCCACGTTCTCGATGAGCACCATGTCGATGGCGGTCAGTCCCAACTCGTCAAGACCCCGGCTCACGAAGTCGGCCTCGAGATGGCAGCCGCCACCCGTGAGGAGTTGCACGACGGGGACGCCGAGCGCGGCCACGCGCTCGGCGTCCCGGCTCGTGGCGATGTCTCCCTCGAGCACGCCCAACCGCCACCGCCCGGCCAACTGAGGAATGACGCGCTCGAGCAGCGAAGTCTTGCCCGTTCCCGGCCCGCCGATGAGGTTGAACGCGCTGGCGCGGGTCGCGGCAAGGGCGTTGCGATTCTCGGCCGCGGCTTGATCGTTCTTCTGCAGAATCTGCCTCAGCACCCGCACTTCCATACGCGCTCCTTGTTCTCGACGATGACGGTCCAGGTCACTCCAGCTCCACTCCCACGAGATCCAGCTCGCCACCCGTGAGCAGACTGCATACAGCCGAGCCGCATCGGGGACACACGAGGAATATGTCCGACAGAGCGAAGACCTCGTCGCAATCGGTGCAGTGACCGGTCGCCTCCACCTGGTCGATCTCGACGCGGGCCCCCTGGAGAGGCGTGTTCTGCGCAAGATGTCCGAAGTAGTCGGTGAGAATCTCGGGAACGATCTGACGCCACGTGCCGACGCGCACGTCGACCGAGACGACCCTGCCGCCTCCGTTGGCCTGTCTGACGGCTTCGACTTGTTCGACGAGGGATTCCGCGATCTTGAGCTCGTGCATGGCCTAGTCACTCCCTCCATGTCAAGATGGTCACGCTATGAAGACGCTGGTTCTGGGTATGGGCAATCCGATTCTGCGCGACGACGCGGTCGGCATCCGCTTGGCCCGCGACTTCCGCCGTATCGTCGACCAGACGAACGGGGGTCCGGGCGCTCAGTCTGGAGTCGCCGACGTGGTGATCATCGACGACTGTTCGGTGGGTGGCCTCAACCTGCTCGACCTCGTCACCGGATACGACAGATTGGTCGTTTTCGACTCTATCCGCACGCCCGGTGGTACGCCCGGTCGGTGGTACGCGATGACCGGTGTGACCTACCGAGAGACGATGAATCTCGGCTGCGTTCACGACGCCAACTTCACCACGGCCCTCGAGCTCGGCAGGCAACTCCAAGCCCACGTCCCGGCGCCTGAGCATGTGCACATATTCGCTGTGGAGATAGCCGACAACACCACCTTCTCCGAGACCATGACGCCGCTTCTCGAGTCCGCCTACGGGGCGATCGCTTCTCAGATCCTTCAAGAGGCTCTGCGTCTGCTGCTGTCTTTCAACTCCCGCGAGGATTAGAGGCCGACCAGTTGTCGCCCAGGCGCGACTCGGCGCCGCTCCGCGTGCCCGCGCTCGGAGTGACCGGCCCCGTCTCGCATCCCACGGGAGCGTAGTAGACCATGCCGCAGTTCCTACAGCGATACTGCTCGGTCTCGTTCACCACCGCGAACGGACGGTTGCGCGTGCTGCACTCCGGGCATGACATGGTATGCATGTCGCTCTTTTCACCCGTGGCGGGGATCGACACCACCCGCGCGGGAGTCAGCCATTCGGGAGAGAACGGCTGGTCGACCAGGCGCGAACGCAGCTTCTCCAAGCGGTCGGCCACGACGCCGGCGATCACACGCACGACCCGATAGCCGATGTGATTGTTCGACTCCAGCAGTTGGTGCAGTTTCTCGCCGTCAAGCATGAGGATGGTGCAGTCCTCAACGGCCCATACATTCGCCTTGAACGCTTGGTTCTCGAGCACGGCCGACCATCCGAACAGGTCGCCGGCACCGAGCTCGTCTATCACCACTTCGTGGCCGTCGCGGCTGGTCATGCGCACCGCGACCTTGCCCTGCTTCAGCAGGTACAGAGCGGCGGCGTTCATCCCTTCGCCGATGATCCGCGAGCCTGCTCCCCGTTTCTCGACCGTCGCGAGTTTGGCTACCTCAGCCGCCTCTCTCTCGTTAAGATCAGCGAACACCCGGCAACACTTCAGTTCGTCGATCTCGATCATCTCTACCCCCGTCTACGAGGCTGCCGAAGAACGAAGTCCCGGCCCTCAGATCGCGCCGAGCGGCGAGATGCGGCGTCCTCAGTCACGGCAATAGCGCTGCTATTGCCGCTCTTTGCGTCCTTGCCTTTCGCATGCTCAGCGCAGTCTGACGGCGAAACGTCCTTCTTCGGCAGCCTATTGATGCTCTTGACCAGCTCTCCACCGCGATACAGGGCGGCTTCGAGCGGCATCTGACCCAGGCTGTGGGTTGCGCAGCTGTAGCACGGGTCGAAGGCGCGAAAGGCCATTTCAACCATGTTGAGCAGGCCTTGGTCGGGTTCGACACCGGGCTTGATGAGGGTTTGGGCCACCTTCTTGGTGACCATCTGAATCGGAGCGTTGTTGTTGGTCGTCCCGACGATCAGGTTCGCGCTCTTGCATATGCCCCGCTCGTCGCACGTGTAGTGGTGGGTGAGGGTGCCCCGCATGGCCTCGACTATGCCGACTCCCTGACCGGTGATGGTCTGCGGGATGACCCGTACCTGCTCTCCGGTTATCTCGGGATCGGCGCAGTACATCTGGAGCGTCTCGGCGTTCTGCACCATCTCGACCAGCCGCGCCCAATGCTGTGCCAGCAATGCACGGCACGGATGCGAACCGAGCGTCGCGAACATCTCGTCGAAAGCCTCCTGGGCCTTCGGGGTGGCCATGCGATCGGCCACATTGAGCCGGGCGAGAGGAGTGGCGCAGTAGACGCTGGAGTCGATGCCCTCCACAAAGCCCCTCCAGCCCCGCTTCTTGAGATAGGGGAACTTCAGATACGACCAGGGCTC
>JAKAHF010000042.1 GCA_021815245.1 Actinomycetes bacterium | reverse complement strand
TCGACCTCGTAGACCATGGGCTGGGGCACCGCTCCAAGCGGGACGTCCATGCCGGTGTCGGAGGTTACCACGCGCGATTCGAACGGGTAGGTGACTCCTTCGACCCACTGACAGGCGACCACGGGGCTCTTGTAGACGTTCTCTGAGGGACGGTAGCCCTTCGTCGCATCGTGGGTGCTGATGGGAGCCGTGAAGTCGATCAGACCCAGGCAGGTTCTGAGCCTTGTCGTCCGCACACGCGCGATGGTGTCTTCTTTGTCGAGGATGTCGGCCACCCGCCTGAACACGTCGACCGCCCACTCGAATTTCGCGTACTGGGCGACGCCGATCGTCCACTGCTCGCCCGTGCGCGCCGCGTAGTCGTCGGCCAGCTCGGCACCGGTGCTCCCCGATAGAGAGTCGGTGTAGGGCCAACTGGGGTGCCAGAGACACTCCCCGATCATGTTGGCGGATCCCGGCCCGACGGCTTCGAGCGCTTGCGGAAACAGCAGCGCCCCCCACACCGTGACGACCTTGGGTCGGAAGCCCAGGCGCCGGGCTTGCTGCCAGAACGTCGTGAGGTCGCTCAACGTGAAGTACCCCGCACAGATCTCACAACCCGCCTTCATGAACTCCTCGATGGCCGCACCGAAATCACCGGCCGGCACCGCATAGGGCGCGGGCATGACCGTCTCGTAGCCGGTCTGGGCGGCGAACACGGGTAGGCTGGACGCGTCTTCGACCAACAGGGTGGTGTGATTGTCGTCGGGAAAGAGCAAGCCGACTTTTCTGTTCGTCATGAGTTGCTGCCACACGCGGACGAAGGCGGTGGAGATGCCCTCGAGCCCGTAGGCGTGCGCGTACGTCCATTTGAACGGGCGATCGAGAGTCCCACCCCGGTCGAGGATGAAGGGCTGCCACGGGACGAAGTCGCAGATGCAGGGACACTCCAAAGCCTCCGCGCGCGCCGCCGCCGCGTTGACCACGTTGGCTGCCCCGGAGCAGAGCAGCAGATCGACACGCGCATCCTGGATGAGCTTGTTTGCAGCGTCGGCTGAGGTGTCGCCGGCCGATCCATGATCCTCCGCGAGAAGACGGATCGTGCGCAGTCTGCGGTCACCACAGAGAATGCCATCGGGCAACGCTCTGAGCGCTCGATCCATCCACCACTCATCGGCCTTGCCGAAGAGCGCAAGCCGGCCGGTCTTCGCCGTCAGCACCCCGATGCGCAACGGACGGCCGCGCTCGGGGGAGGTGCTGACCGTCGTGGTAGTCGTGATCGGCGACTCACTGGTCGTCGTGGTGCTGCTCTGCCCCGGCGCCAGGGTCGCCGTCGTGTTGGTAGCCGGTTCATCGTCGCGGCAACCTGCCAGGAGACCACCGAGTCCAGCGCTTCCGGCGACCACGCATCCGCCCGCGAGCAACTCGAGAAAGCGTCGGCGACTCACCGGATGGTCTATCATATGTCGGCGCCTTTCAGGACGGGGCCGTGCCGCAAAAGTGGCTTCTAAGGGGGGACTTTACAGCATTCTTACGGCTTTGGGGCTATACTGCGGTTTCGCGCCCCGCATTCGCGCCGTCTCCGAATCAACTTCAAGTGAGGTGCTCGTGGCAAGAAGAACGGTAGTCGCCATACTCCTGCTCGCCCTGGTCGTAGTGACCGGTGTGGTGGCGGGCTGTGGCGGCGGACTATCCAGCGACGCCGTGGCCAAGGTCGGCGATACTCTCATCCTCAAGGCCGATTTCGACAAGAGGGTCCAAGAGTTCGCGACGCAGTACTCGGTGACTCCCAAGGAGGAGGATCCCGAGGGATGGGCCAAGTTCGAGAAGGACGTGCTCGAGTACCTCGTCATGTATGAGGTCGCCTCCCAGAAGGCAGTGGAGCTTGGCGTGACCGTCACCGACGCCGATGTGCAGGCGCAGATCGACGAGATAATCGCGGGCTACTACGGTGGCGATCAGGCCGCTTTCCAGACCGACCTCGAGAACAACTACCTCACCGTCGACCAACTCAAAGTGAACTATCACGAATCGATGCTGATGCAGCAGGTCTACGAGAAGGTCACGGCCGGCGTCACCACAGTGCCCGACGCCGACATCCAGGCCTACTACGACGCCAACAGCGCCAACTACTTCCAGGATGAGACCCGGGCCGTTCGCCACATCCTGATCTCTCCCGGCACCTCGCCCACCAACCCGACGACGACGAGCACGACCGAGCCGTGGGGCTCGTCGACCACGACTGAGGGCCAGACGACCACCACTGAGGCTACCACCACGACAACCGTGGGTGATCCGACCGACGCCGACTGGACCGCGGCGCTGGAGATAGCTCAGGAGATTCGCGCGAAACTCGAGGCGGGCGGTGACTGGACGTTGCTGGCGGCGGAGTACTCCGACGACCCAAGCACCAAGGATAGCGGCGGCGATCTGGGCGATGTCTCCAAGGGCACGATGGTGCAAGAGTTCGAAGACTCGGTCTTCAGCCTCAACGTCGACGAGATCTCAGAGCCCATCAAGACCACGTATGGCTACCACATCATCCAGGTGACCGCCATCAACGAGGCCAAGCAGTGGCCGCTCGAAGAGGTCAAGGACGACATCACGAGCACTCTTCTCAACGACCTCAAGGGCGAGACTTGGCAGAAGTGGATCGAAGACGCGAAAGCGTCCATCGGTGTGGTCTACCAGAGCGGCTTTGAGCCCATCACGACCACGACGGTAGCTCCGACCGACGACTCGACCACCACCACGCAAGGTGACACAACTGCCACGACGGCCGCCGGCGAGACGATCGGCACCGACACCACGGCAAAGCCGTAGGGTCGCGCAAAGAGACTCCAAGAGGCCGGGGACCGAGCGTCCCCGGCCTCTTTTGCTTTGGGCGAACGCCTGCCAGGCCAGGCCGTCGAACAGAGCGCGCTACGAACGAGATTCACTCACTCGTGGACTGCGGTTTCTCGTGCCCCACGTAGACGTCTGAACCGTCCACCCTGACCTCGTAGGTGCGTAGCGAGCGCGGATGCCTGAGCAACTTGCCGACGCCAAGAGTTATCCCCTCCCAGTCGGTCCAACGCAGACAGCGGCCGTCGCGCAGGTCGAACTGAGAGTGATGCAACGGGCAGGTCAAGACGGTGCCGGCGAGTTCACCACGAGACAGCGATGCTCCCATGTGCGGACACCTGGCATCGGAGACAAAGTACTCGCCGTCGAAGTTGGCGATGAGAAAGTGGTGACCCTCCAGCTCGGCGGTCTTCATGCCACCTGCTTCGATCCCGTCGACGGTAGTCAGATAGATGAAGTCCTCCACCCCGTTCCTCCTCCGTAAGTCCGGACAAGACCGGCCATGAGCATCTCCACGGTAGCAGAGACGACCCCGAAGCGCGGCGATGCGAAGCGAGCAGAGTGCGGCGATGCGAAGCGAGCTGGGCGTGGCGATGCGAAGCGAGCTGGTTGCGGCGATGCGAAGCGAGCGTCGCTGAAAGACTCGGGGAGAGACTCGATAGCCCGTCTGAAGGAAGAACCCGCACAGAAGGTCCGGCGGAGAGGTAGTGGCCCGAAGCGGTTCGCGGTCCTCGCGTCAAAGCGGAGGGCCACTACCTCTCCGCCGCACTCACTGCCGGAAGTCGCTCACACCCCCCTATGAGGGGCGTCCCGGGCGGGTGGGTCCCATACGGCGGAGGGCTTCCGCAGGGCCTCTTTCGCGGCACCCCGCGAGTGAGGCACAGCGGAAGCCCTCCGCCGTATGGCAGTAACTGGCGCGGGCTTAGGCCCCGGTTTCGAAGCGAAAGGTCTGATCCGGGTCGGTGATCGCCAAGAGTCGCACGATACACCCGTCGCCACCCGGCCAGCGCCACGGCAGCGCCATGAAGGTGCAGCGCTTGCCACTGATGGCATCCAGTTCCCCGCCGGCGTTCTCGATGCCGGGGATGCCGCCCTTGACCATGAGGGTCTTGTGAGCGGGCTCCCATTCGGGGAAGTCCTCGTGGGGATCGTGTCCCATCTCCTCCGTGTACTCCGTGATGAGGTGGGGGTGTGTCGGGCCAAGCCCGTGGTTGATCAGTTTAGTGGCCATGGGATGGTCGTTGGCCTGGCAGCCATACGCCACCATGCGCACCTTCTTGTCGACCAGCCACTGAGCGCCCTCTTTGTAGATGCCCGGCCCATAGCCGAAGTACTCGTCGGTGTCGGCCCACTTGTGATGGTAGCCGGTGTTGATGACGACGACGTCGCCTTCCTGGATCTTCGGAGTGGCGTTTTCGAGATCCTCGGGAGTGATGACGCCCCATTTGCCCTTGGGGATGCTGAGACAGACGCCGGTGCCGAACAGCCGGTAGAGCGGATAGTCGGCGATGGTCGGCGTGCACTCGGTCACATGCAGCGGCGCGTCCATGTGGGTACAGCGATGCATGATGCCTTCCCACTGGGTCTCATACACGCCGTCGCGAGCATGGAACTTGATGATGTCGATATTCACGCTCGGGCTGGACGGCCATTCGGGCATGAACTGGGTGAACACATGGCTGAGGTCGTATACCTTCAAGCTCATATCCTGGTCCTTTCGCCTCTGGTCGTCTAGTTGCCGGCTTCGATGCGCAGCTTGCCGCTGGGATCGAACATGGCCACCACGCGCACCTGGCACGCGTCGCCGTGCTCGAACTTCCACGGGGCGGCAGCCAAGGTCATGCGCTTGCCCTTGACCTCATCGACGTCACCGCCGATCTGCTCGATCGTGGGAATGCCGGCGCCAAGGAGCGTGCGATGGGCGATGTTCCACTCGGGATGTTCGACCTTCCAGTCGAGACCCGTGGCCCTCTTGTACGAGTCGACCAGGCGCTTCATCTGCGGGCCGCCGCGGTGCGGAGCCATGGAGGTCGCGAGCGGATGGTCGACGTGCGGCGTGTCGATGCCCACCATCTTGGGGTTCTTTGAGACGAGCCATTCGGCAGCGTCCTTGGAGAGACCCGGAGCCTCGCCGTAGTACTCAAGGCCGTCGGAGTACTTGTGATGCCAGCCGGTCACGATGATGACGATGTCGCCGTCTTTGACCTCGGGGTTCGCGGCCTGTAGGTCGGCGGCCGTGATGACTTCCCAGTTGCCCTTGGGTACGTCGATGACGGCGCCGTTGCCGAAGAACCTCTCGGGCGAGAGAGCCGCCAAGTCGGCGCCCTTTTGGATCAAGTGAAGCGGCGCATTCATGTGGGTGCCCGTGTGCATGGAAGTTATCGATCTCCATGCCAAGACGCCGTGCTGAGAGTGTTTCACACCTCTGGTCATCTTTACGTCAGCCTGACCCGGGTATGACGGCGCCCGCTGATCCCACTCGTGACTGAGTTCGACGAGTTGAAGCCCGCTCCAGGGATCGGTGGTTACCTTGCTCATGGCCATGAAGTTCCACCTCTTTCGGGGTTGATGACTCGAACGAGTCGTACGGCTACCACAGAATGAAATCATCATACCACAATTGCGCACCCCAGACGGGTGCTTTGGGTACGAGAAGCTACGCCAGGAAGTAGTCCACGAGATCGGCGAAACTGTCAAAAGCGACGGTCCAGGAGCACACTTCCCCGAACCCGTAACGAGCGAAGGCGAAATCGACATCCGATCGAGTGGCTGCGTCGCGGTCTCCCTGCGTATCCCCTACATACACTGCGTCGCGCAGGCCGTACCTGGCCTTCAGGTCGAGGAACATCTCCGGCTTGCCCTTGCCGGAGCTGCCGTGACAGTCCCACCCGGCGAAGCAGGCGCCGAGACCGCTGAACCGCATGAAGAAATCGAGATACCATTCTAGGCAATTGCTCACCAGAAAGAGGGGGTAGGCGCGAGACAGACGTCGCAGCCCCTCGGCCACGCCCGCGTAGAGCACTCCTCCCATGGCTTCGATGGCCTCACGTTCGCGCCGCTCGAACAGTCTCTCGTTCTCAACGCTCATGGGACACAGGCCCGGCAACAGGATCTCGAAGCAGCGCGGAGTCGGATTGCCGGCCACCGAGCGTATCTCCGCCGGAGTCAGCTTGATGGGTAGCCGGAGTTGCGCCAGAGCGCGGTTCCAGCCTTCGGTTGAGGCCGGCGCTGCATCCCACAGTGTGCCGTCGAGATCGAAGATGAGGGCGTCGTACCTTTTCACGTGCGACATGCTACAGGTTGCGGCACAAAAGAGCGTGGCCGTCAGCACACCCTGGGGTGTGCTGACGGCCACGACGTGAGCGTTCGGTCACGCGGGCTGGTGCTACAGCGCCAGGTAGGCCTTTCGTATGTGGTCGCTCTCGCGCAGGAAGCTGCAGGCGCCTTCCATGGTCATATGCCCGTTTTCGAGCACGTAGGCCCGGTCGGCTGCCATGAGCGTCTGGCGCACGTTCTGTTCGACCAGCAGGATGGTTATGCCCTCGGCATGCAGCGATTTCAAGATCTCGAAGATCTCGGTCACGATGCGAGGGGCCAGTCCGTTCGACGGCTCGTCGATGATGCACATCTTCGGCTGCGACATGATGCCGCGGCCCATGGCGAGCATCTGCTGCTCGCCACCCGAGAGAGTGCGCGCCAGCTGATTCTTGCGTTCCTCCAGGCGGGGGAAGAGCTTGAAGACCTGCTTCATGGTCTCCTCGCGGCTCTTCCACGAGCGACTGGGGTAGGCGCCCATCTCGAGATTCTCTTTGATCGACATCTCGGTGAACAGCTTGCGACTCTCGGGGATGTGCGACAAACCGAGGTTCACGATATGGTTGGCCGCCATCTGGTCGATGCGCTTTCCTTCGAACGATATTGTGCCGGCCGTAGGTTTCAAGGTCCCGGAGATCGCTCTGAGCAGCGTGGTCTTGCCCGCGCCGTTCGCGCCGACCAGGGCCACGAACTCGCCCTGTTGGACGTTGAGCGTGAGATCCCAGAGAACCTGGGTCCTCCCGTAACCGGCGCTTAGTCCCTCAATCTGCAACATCGCATTCTTCCCCAAGATAGACTTCGATCACTTTCGGGTTGGAGGCCACTTCGGCAGGAGTGCCTTCGGCGATCTTGCGGCCGTAGTCGAGAACGACGATGCGGTCGCTGATCTTCATGACAGCCTGCATGACGTGCTCGATCATGAGCACCGTGACACCCTTCGCCCTGACCTGTGAGATATCGCTCATAGCCTCCGCCACCTCGGTGGCGGTGAGACCGGCCATGATCTCATCGAGCAACAGGAGCTTCGGATCGCTCGCGAGCGCGCGTGCCATCTCAAGCCGCTTCTGTTGCGCCAGGGTCAGGTCGCCGGCCGGGGCGTTCATGAAGGGCAGCATGTCGACGAACTCGAGGGCTTCCTCGGCCTTCTTGCGAGCCTGTGAGTTTGTGATGCGGCCGCCCGTACCGAACAGAGAACCGACCATGACGTTCCTGAGAACAGGGACGTTCGGGAAGATCTTGACGGTCTGGAAGGTCCGGGCGATGCCCATGCGGCAGATCTGGTGTACCGGCAGCGGTGTGATGTCGGTGCCGGCGAACGAAATCTTGCCGGGCTTCGGCTTGAGCGCGCCGGAGATAAGGTTGAAGAGCGTCGTCTTGCCTGCTCCGTTGGGACCGATGAGCCCGAGGATCTCTCCCTCATCCACATAGAAGTCGACCTCGGAAACCGCCGCGAGACCGCCGAAGTTCTTGCAGACTCCTTCACCTTCAAGCAGGTGCACGACGACCTCCTCTCAACTTGCCCCACGCGAGTTGCGCCAGGCCGACTATGCCGTTGGGCATGAACACGATCGCCAGGATCAGCACCACTCCGAAGATGAGCATGTACAGATCTGGGAAGTTGGTCAGGAGGAGTTCTCCGACGTAGGTGAAGACCGCGGCTCCGATCACGGGACCGACAAGGTTGCCCATTCCTCCGAAGAGCGCCATGAGCACCGGGAGGAAAGACGAGTTGAGGTTGAAGGCGATGCCGGGGTCGATGTAGGCACGCTGCGTCGCGATGATGGCGCCGGCCATGCTCATGAAGATGGCGCCGGTAGCGAAGGCGAGCACCTTGGTCCACACGACGTTGATGCCACTGTGCGCAGCCGCCTCTTCATACTCGCCGATGCCCTGCAACGCGAGTCCGTAACGCGACCGCCGAATCAGGTAGGCCACCAGAATGGTCCCCACAGCCACGATGAACATCGCGTAGTAGGCGGTGTGAGCGGTTTCGGTCTCGACGAACCTACCACGAGTGCCGGTCACAAGGCGCTCGACCTCGAGTACGACATTGTTGACCAGCAGGGTCAGCGCGAACGTGAAGATGCAGAAGTACACACCCTTCAGCCTTAGCGTAAGGGCGCCGACAAGGAGGGCTACAACGAACGAGGCCGCGCCGGCGACGATGATCGTCACCGCGAACGGTAGCGGGCCGTTGAGCACGGCGGCAATGTAAAACCCCACGCCGTAGAAGGCCGCGGTGGCCAACGACATGTAGTTGGTAGGCCCTGAGAAGATCATCCAGGCCACGGTCAGAATGGCGTACCTCAGGATGTCGGTCATCAGTGTCACCCAGTAGTTCTCGCCCGCCATCGTCGGCAGCAGCGAGAGCACGACGAACACCACGATCAGAATCCCGATTGACGCCCATTTCGCTGGTGTGAGTTGTTTGATTTTCATCTACTTACCCATGATCCCTTTAGGCCTTGCCAGGAGCAGGACGATGAAGACCACGTAGTACGCGATCATCGTCCAGGTCGGCTCGAAGTATGTGACGAGCTGCGAGACGATTCCGAGGACGACGCCGCCGATCAAGGCTCCCGTGATACTGCCGAGGCCACCCAGCACCACGACGATCATGGCGATCACCGTGTACGACAGACCCATGCTTGTCTGGATCGGGTAGACGAAGCTGAGCAGACTTCCGGCGATGCCGGCCATGCCCAAGCCCAATCCGAAACAGATCGCCAGCACGCTGTTGATGTTGACGCCCATGAGACCGGCCGTAGTTGGATCCTGCGCGGCCGATCGAATGGCCTTGCCCATGCGAGTTCGGGCGAGGAAGAGATAGAAGGCCACGCCTACCACGACGACCACCCCGAGAGCTACCAGCCGGTTCAGCGGGATCTGGGCGCCCGTAACGGCGGTGTTGAGGTAGTTCACCTGGTAGGTCTGCGAACTCCAGATGATGCGCGCGATGTTCTGGACGACATAGAGAAGGCCGAACGAGGCAAGCATCGATTGGCCCTCGAAGACGTCGAGATTGGGCGCCTTGTGCATGAGTCGGCGAAACAGCGTGGCGTGAAGGAGCCAGCCGATCACGAAGATCATCGGCGCCGTGATCACGAGGGAGATGATCGGGTTCAGCTTGATAGTGCTCCCCCACAGCCAGAAGTTGATGAATCC
>JAKAHF010000041.1 GCA_021815245.1 Actinomycetes bacterium | reverse complement strand
CGACCCGGCCCAAGGCGTCTGTCTGGCGGGTTGGCTCGAGGAGGAGATGTAGATGAAAGCTTTTCTCGTGGACGTCGCGATCTGCAATGGCTGCTACAACTGCCAGATCGCGTGCAAGGACGAACACTGCTCGAACGACTGGCTGCCGTACGCCGCTCCCCAGCCGGAGATCGGGCAGTTCTGGCTCAAGGTGAACGAGTACATTCGGGGCACGGTCCCCAAGGTCAAGATGCACTACGTGCCTGTGCTCTGCCAGCATTGTGGGGATGCTCCCTGTGTGACGGCCGCTCCGGATGCCGTCTACCGGCGTCCGGACGGCCTGGTCGTCATCGATCCGGAGAAGGCGAAAGGCAATAGAGCGCTCCTCGACTGCTGTCCCTACGGCGCCATCTACTGGAACGAAGAACTGTCTCTTCCGCAGAAGTGCACCGGCTGCGCCCACCTGCTTGACAGAGGGTGGACCGAGCCGAGATGCGTAGACGCCTGTCCCACCGGTGCCCTGCAGTTCAAGGAGGAGTCCGAGCTGGACCTCACCGGCGCCGCGTCTCTGCTTGCGGGCGCGCCCGGCACGCCTCGGGTCTTCTACAAGAACATACCGGGCCAGTTCATCGGCGGCACCCTCTACGACCCGGTGACGAAAGAGATCGTGGAAGGCGCTCTGGTCACCCTTGGCGCGGCCGGCGAGAGCACGCGGAGCGTCTGCACCAACGGCTGGGGCGACTTCTGGTTCGAGAATCTTGCGGAAGGCCTCTACTGGCTGGAGATTCAAGCCGCCGGCTTCCCAGGCAAGAGCTTCGAGGGTCTCTCCACGGTGGGGCAGTCGGTGAATCTGGGGGACATAGCGCTGGGCTAGGCGAGGGGAGAGGATTCGTGATCATGAAGTGCGTCGTCATCTACTTTTCCCAGACTGGCAACACTCAGAAGGTCGCCGAAGCCGTGCGGCGCGGGGTAGCGCAGGCAGCCGGAAGCTGCGATCTGCTGGAGATCCGGCAGGCGGACCCACGGGGCCTGTGCGAATACGACCTCATCGGGCTGGGATCGCCGGTCATGGGCGCCGAACCCGGAAACGTCTCGGTCTTCGTGAACCGGCTGCGGCTCGTGGGCGGGAAACATGCCTTCACGTTCTGCACCCACGGCACGTCCGCTGGATTCTACTATCCGAGCATCTACCCGAAGCTCAAGAGAGCGGGCCTCGTCGTCTTGGGGCATGCTGACTGGTATGCGGACTGCTTTCTGCTCCACATGCCGCAGCCGTATCCCACGGCGGGCCACCCCGACCAACGCGACCTGCAAGAGGCCGAGGACTACGGCCGCGAGATGACTCTACACAGCATGCGCGTCGCCGCCGGTGAGACCTCGCTCATACCACCCGCGCCGCCCGAAGTCCCGCCCGGCGGGCCGTCGGATCCTGGTTTGGCGCCACCGCCGGTGATCGGCCAGTTCGGCAAACTGTTGAAATACGATCGCGGCAAGTGCCTGTATCCGCGGTGCAGCCTCTGCATCGACAACTGCCCTGTGTCCGGCTTCGACCTCTCTGTTGATCCACCAGTTCTCGCCAAGCCCTGTATCGCGTGCGAGTTCTGCGCCCGCCTCTGTCCCACCGGCGCCCTCGACATGAGCGAATGGATAGAAAGCATGATCGCCGTGACTTCAAAACACTGGAACATGATGCTCGAGTCGCTGGAGAGGTCTGAGCGCGAAGGGAAGTTCAGGCGGCTGCTGCCGGTCGAGGAGCTTCAGGGAACTCCCGGGTGGACGCTTCTCAAGGAGCACCATCCCCAGTGGGTCATCGGGAGGGGAGCACAAACACCATGACAGCCTACGGCTTCGAGACGCCTCCTCCGCCGATACCTGAGAACGAGATCGCCGAAGTCGTCGAAGCGGATATCGTTGTCGCCGGAGCTGGACCGGCCGGGCTCGCGGCAGCGGTCTCGGCCGCTCAAGCCGGAGCCGTCGTTGTCCTTATCGAGAAGTTCCATCAGATCTCGGCGCCGGGCGGGCCCGGCGCGCCATTCATAGGCAGTCGGCTCCAGAAGGAGCGAGCGGCGCGGGGCAAAGAGGCGCTGCCGAGCGCGACGGTGATGCCTCCGATGCCCGCCGGTCTGCCCCCCTTACCGCCGGCGATTGGTCCGATGGCTGACATGCCGGGCGGTCCGTCTCCGGCGGGCCCACCCGCAGGCGTCAGCGAGTGCGGCCCTATTCCCACCAAGCAAGAGATGGTGGAGGGGTTGTGGAAAGCCTCGGCCGGCCGCGCCGATGAGCGGCTGATCAAGCTCTGGGCGGACAAGAGCGGTGAAGTGGCCGATTGGCTCATCGACATGGCCGACGAGCAGGGCATCGATGTGATGGTGGGGCGGTTCAGCCACATGTTCTGCAAGCCCGGCTGCTCGCCGTTCTGCCTCAACCGGACGCCGGTCGGCTGCACGCAGGACGACGGCGAGCTGTGCCTACTCAACATGATGGCGGAGAAGGGTCGCCGGTTGGGCGTCGACATTCGCACCAGCATGCGCGCCATACGCCTGATCCGGCCCGACGGGCAGGGTCGCGTCACCGGGCTCATCGCCACGACAACGGACGGCAGGTGCATTCAGTTCAACGCCACGAAAGCCGTCATCCTTTGTACCGGCGACTACGCCATGGATGACGAGATGCTCGAGAAGTACTGCCCCTGGGTGCTCGGGCTACCCAAGTTGATGCTCGAGACCGTGAGCGGCGACGGTCACAGGATGGGGCTCTGGGCGGGCGCCGCGATGGAGGAAGCTCCGCACTGCGCCGTGCTCCACTTCAACAGCACCAATGAGAAGCCGGTGGTGCACTTCCGTCCCGTGGGCATGATGAACCGCTCAGACTTCCTCTATGTGAACAGGCGGGGCGAACGGATCGCAAACGAGGCCTGCTCCGATGAACTCCTCGCCAACATCGTCTTGCGGCAGCCGGGGAAGGTCTTCTGGCAGGTGTTTGATGCCAAGTCGGTCGGTGAGGCCAACCGGCAGGACGTGGAGCACGGCCTCGAGACCGGCGCTGTTCTCAAGGCCGACACGGTCGAGGGGCTTGCGGCGCGATTCGGGGCCGAGCCTCGAGTCTTTCGGGCGACGGTGGATCGCTACAACGAGCTGGTGAGATTGCGGCAGGACCCGGACTTCGGCAAGAAGGCCGAGTTCTTGACGATAGCCCTGGACCAGCCACCATTCTATGTGTGCGAATCGCCGCCCGACCTGCTCTGCGTCATGGGTGGTCTCGTGCGAAACGGCGACGGGCAAGTTTTGGACACGAACTACAGAGTCATCCCGGGGCTGTACGCGGCGGGGAATATAGCGGGCGGTTTCTGGGGCGACACGTACCCCATGGGATTCTTGGGTGGTATCGCCCGCAGCCACGCGCTGGTCTTCGGCCGTCTGGCTGGACTGCATGCGGTCTTGAGCAAGCCGTAGACGACCGCAAAGGAACTTGCAGGCGGCTGACGAGCTGGTCGAGGAACTCCTCTTCGAGCCCGCGCACCGGTTCGACCGCGGCTGCGTCCCGTCCTAGCCTCTGCAGGCCAGCTGGGCTGAAAGGGTCTGCCACACATCTCCTGTAGTGATCCCTAGGGTATGTTGAGTACCGTCTCCCCGACGAAGGCCCGGGTGCGTGTAGTGTCGACCAGCATCTCCCCCAACCTGCGAACCTCCTCGCGCAGTCCGGCGTTGCCCTCCAGCAGTGCAAGGGCCCCTGGCTGCTCCAGAAAGAGTTCGTCGACCACGTCGTAGCGCCTCGCTTCGCCTCCGTCGGGATGCTCCGCTTCGGCGATGGTCAGGTTCTGGACGTATCCCGCGACGCCGGCAGGCCGGATCGCCTCGTTGAAGATGGTGCGCATGCCCGCGAGCCAGCGTTCCTGGAACTCGCATCGGGAGAGTCCCGGGCGACGATGGCGCAGGTAGAACACCCGGTTCAAGGTCGCTTCGCCGCTCAGGACCGGTGACTCCTGTGTGTAGTGCATGGTCGCCCGCTCCCCGTCGGCGAAACGGTGCTCGTCCGGGCGCAGAATCTCCATGTAGCCCGGTCGCCGTTGGTTGTCCCTGTGAGCTTGCACGCTGTCGAACCAGGCTTCTGTCAGGATGTCGAGATCGTCGGCCAGAGGGTGGCCGAATGCCGCGTCGACAGCGCCCGCGATCGGGAAATTGTAGTGGTAGTGGCGAATGTCCTGGGCGACCGCCCTGACGCTTTTCACCAGCGGACCGTGGATCTCGGTGACATACCGCCGGAACTCGTCGTGCGTCAGGCCGTCACGCCTGGACGCCAGGATCATCATCTTGATCATCGTCGCTCTCCTGTCGCGTTCGGCGCTAGGCGAGATCCGGGGCGGTCCTGAGGACGACCGCGCATTCCGACATGAGTTCGTCGATGATCTCGTGTGCGCTCTGCCTCTTCTTCAACATCCCGCAGGACTGCCCCACCGTCACGCATCCTTCCGCGGTGTCGCCGTCCTCGGCGGCTTTGCGTAGGGAATCGGTGGCCATCTCCTGGATCCTCGCGATGGCCTCCTCGACGGTGCACTCCCGCTCGACCTTCTGCAGCCGCTCCGATAGGCGGTTGGGCAGCTGTCGAACCGCGTCGCCGCAGATCACACCGGTGACCACTGTCTCCCCTTCTTTTGCGCCCAGCACCGCCCGCTTGTAGTTCTCGTGCACCGGGCATTCGTGGGCGAGGAGGAATCGGCTGCCCACCTCCACCGCTGCCGCGCCAAGCATGAACGACGCGGCCATTCCTCTTCCGTCGGCGACGCCGCCGCCGCAGATGACAGGCACCGAGACAGCGTCGACCACCTGGGGGAGGAGAGAGAAGGTGCCGGTGAAGCCGAAGATGTGCCCGCCACCGTCCGCGCCCTTGATGGCGACGAAGTCGACCCCGGCTTGCTCGTACGCCACAGCCTCTGACACCGATGCAGCCTTGCCGATTACGCCCACTCCAGCCGCCCTCAGCTTCGCCACATGCCCGGCCAAAGGCCCAAAGAGCTCCGGCAGGGTACCGACCTCCACCACGGGTACTCCCTCTTCGAGGATCATATCCGTCATGGCCTCAATCGTGGGCATGAAGGCATAGAGGTTGAAGCCGAAGGGCCGGCTCGTCAGTGCCTTCGTCTTGCGTACCTCGTCACGAGCGGCGTCCACCGCAACCGACCCGATACCCAGGATGCCCAGACCTCCGGCGTCGGAGACGGCGGCTACCAGACGACTGCACGACGCCCAGGCCATCGGTCCTTGCAGGATCGGGTAGGTGATTCCCAGTCTTTCGCAAACCACGTTGGTCATTCCCTGTCTCCTCGAAGGCTTAGCAGTCCCAGAAGCCCGGACCGGCGTACTGTAGAACCGATTGGCCCCCCTCCAGGGCCTCGGGCGACGCTTTGGCGAACTGGCAGGCCCGGCTCACCCAGGGAGAGCCCGCGCGTTTGAACTCGACCAGGGTCTCGGCCGCCCTGACCGTTGCCCCGTAGATGTCCACGATCGGGACTCCATCGACGTGGGTGAGACCCTGGGGGTATGCCGCCTCGCACCCGGGAGCGAAGCGTAGGCAAGGAGCCATGAGCCCGCACCCCGGAATCAGTACCTCTGCCCCCAAGGCGATCAACTGCCGCGCCACCTGAACGAACTCATCGATGACGGGTCGAGCGTCGACGAGTCCCCGTTCCTGCTCGCGAGCGGGCAGAAACCCTCCTAGTACTCCCGCGCAACGGTCTTTCACGCCGTACTTGACGATCTTCTCCTCGAACGCAGGCACTCCAAGGGGAGAGGGGCAGAACAGCCCGAACTTGCGTCCCATCATCGGGGCGAGCAAGAGCGACGACTCGCCGAACGCGACCACCGGGATGTCTACCGCCTGGCGCGCGGAGTAGAGCGTCGGGTCGTCGTAGCAGGCGATGATCACCGCGTCGAAGCCGTCACGCTCGGCCTGCATGATCATGTGGAGCATCTCGTAGTCGGAGAAAGAGTGGAAGAAGCCGTAGGGCTGCGCCTCGAGGTTGCTGAGGCCCCGTCGCGGGAAGCGGAATGTCAGCTCAGTGTCTGGATGCTTGGTCAGGGCGAAGCTTCTGCGGAAGAGCGGCACCGCGACCGTCTTGAAGATGTGTCCCACCTCCGACTCTTCGTCGGCGGCCGCCACATTGGCAACGAGGATTCTCATCTGAACAGCCTCCAGCACGTAGTTGACATGGATGTGCAGCTAGTCGGCCTTCTTCACTCTGACTTTCACGCATACGTCGATGCTGCAGGAGATCGGGTCCATGTCGCTGAAGCGGAAATCGATCAGCGAGTTGAAGTTGACCCCTTTTCCCTTGGCGATCGGCTTGCCTTTCGCCCAATGGCCCGAGACACCCATGACCGTCAGAGTACCGGGATGCATCCCTCTTCTCGTCTGCAACACGCCTTTGGTCTTGAGGCCGCGCGACGATTCGATCTCGACGACATCGCCGGCCTGCAGCCCCTTGGCCTTGGCGGTGTCCTCGTTAATATTCACGTAGTAGGTGAAGGGGTTCGACCTGCTCACTTCATCGATCCACGGCTGCTCCTGGCAATTGGCGTTGCCGTGCATGGCATCGCCCCAGGAGAACGCGTACAGGTCGTAGGATTCGTCCTCCTCCTCGTGCGCCGGGATGGGGCACCACATGGGCAGGGGATCGTACTGCTTCACGTCCAGATAGCCGTCGAGACCCGCCTCCTTGGTGATCCGCTCGACTCTCTGCCCGACGTCGAGCATGAATTCCCAGTAGACCTGGCGCCGGATGCCTTCTCTGAAGGCTCCCCAGTACACCTCCTCGACCTTCTTCGGCCAGGAGACGAAGCCGTGCTTCTTGAACCATTCCCAGTCGTGCTCGTCGCCGAAGACCGAGGTGACCGCCCGGTCGCAGAGGTCCTCCCAGACGATCTCTTCGTCGGGAGCGAGCTTCTTTTCCTCTCTGAGGCCGAACAGCCCGTTGAAGACCATGTTGAGCTTCGGCCCGAGACCAACGCGGTTCAGGATCTCGATCACGACCCGCGCGCAGTCTCTCCGCTCGAACATCGGCTCCACGACCGCCTGTGTGACGTGGCAGCACCAGGGATACTCCACGCCCATGGGCTGGTTGTGGTAGGTGTGCTGAATCCCCATCCAGTCCGACCGCTCCAGATAGCAGGCGTCGGGTAGCAGGATGTCGGCGAAGGCCTCGTTGAACTCGTTCGAGAACAGGTCGATGTCGACGACGAAGGCGACCTTCTTGTAGAACCTCTCCCTGTCGGCCGGGTTGGCACCGTTGAGCGCCGCGTTCGAGGCGTAGTTGATGAGAATGTCGTGCTGCTTCTCCAGTCCGAGTTTGCCGAGCACTTCCTCCCGGTCGGCCGCGTTGATCATCGGTACTTCCAGAGCGCACGGGAAGAGTTCCTCGAGGCTGTGTTCCGGGTACCTGGCTTCACGTAGCGGCCACGGGCCTCCCTCTGGGAAGAGCCACTTGCCGCCGGTTCGCAGCAGACCGTCCGGACACGCGGCTGCCGCGAGGTAGGGTTGCCCCGTTTCGGGATGGCCATGGCATTCCATAGAGATGGTTGCGCATCCGCCCGGAACGTTGACCGCGCCGACCACGTGGTTCAGCAGGTCGAGGGCGAACAGCGTGTGTGTTCCGTTCTTGTGCGTGCCGGCCGAGCGTATGTTGAAGGTCGCGACCGGCCTGAAGGGCATCTCCTTGCCCTCGATAGTGATGGTCGAGCCAATCTGGGCCGCCTTGGCGTATTCGGTCGCGATGCGACGGATGGTCTCCGCCGGCACGCCGCTGATGGGGGCGGCTTTCTCGGGCGGGTATTCCGCGAAGCGTTCTTTCAGACGGAGCCACGCCGGCCTGCACGCGGTGCCCTGCACCTCGTAGGAGCATTGCAACGCGATGTCGCCGATGGTGGGATCGTCGAAGGTCTTGGCCTCGGCGGCAGTTTGATCCCAAATCATCGGCTTCTTGGTTTCCGCGTGCCTGACGTAGTGTCCGTCGGGACCGACAAGGTACGACGCATTCGTGCGCTTCGAGAGGTAGTCCGCGTCGATCATGCCCAGTTCGTTGACGATCACGTGCAACATCGCCAGAGCCACCAAGCCGTCCGTCCCGGGGGTGATCGGAACCCACTCGTCGGCTTTACTGGCCGCGTTGTTGCAGACCGGGTCGAACACGACCAGCTTCATGCCGCGCGCCCGAGCCTGCGCGCCCAACATCGACGCATACTGCTGGAATCCCCCGTTCCCGGAGTTCGTGCCGAAGACGATCTCGTAGTTGCAGTAGTTGAAATCCGGCATGACGACGAACGCCGCGTAGTTGAGGGCGTTGACGAAGTGTCCCGCGTTGCCGCAGTGTGAACCGGCCGAGTTGATATGCTCGGGATGCCCCTTCTCGTTGCTGAGACAGGCCATCATGGGAACCAGGTAATACGGGATGATCTGGTTTCCCGGAACGATCCCGTGCTGCACCACGATCTTTGAAGGATCCTCATCGAGCGCTTTGCGCAACCTGGTGCTTATCTCGTCGAGAGCCTCGGCCCACGACATCTCCTGCCACTGCGGATCCTCGCCGATGCCCTTTCGGGGGTTGGTGCGCTTGAGGGGTGTGTTCACCCGGTTGGGATCGTAGAGCACCTGCAGGCCCGCCATGCCTTTGGGGCAGAGCCCACCTCGGGATCCGACGCTGGACTCAGGAACGCCCTCCAGTTTCACCACCACGCCGTTCACGCGGTGGGCACGGACCCCGCATTCGGCCTGGCACCGGTGGCACTGCGTATAGACCCAGACGTCTTCCCATATCCGCCCGTCTTCGCGCGCCATCGTCGTTTCGGTCTTCACGATTGCCTCCCCGGGGAAAGCGCATTCATTAGTTCTGGCGCGGTAGCTCCAAGGCTGATCATCCGCGCCGGGATGGCTATCTGGCTGGTGGCCTCGACGCCCAGTATCGCGGTCCCGAGCACCTTCCGCGTCGCGGCGTCGGCGATCAGTTTGATCGATCTGCTACTCCCGCCGAAGCCCACCGTCGCGGCCGGCAAGGGCTCCCTGACGACGGTGATGTCACGACCGCGCTCTCTCGCCTGCTTCTCGGTCAAGCCGACCGTCGCCATCTCTATGTCGGAGTAGGTGCAACGCGGGATGTTCTCGTAGGCCAGGTCTCTGGTCTCGCGTCCGGCGATCGCCTCCACGGCGACCATCGCCTGCTCGGAGGCCGCGAAGGCCAACGGCAGCTTCCCGGTGACATCGCCCACCGCATACACGCCGGGGATGTTGGTTCGCATCCGCCGGTCGATCTTGATGTGGTTGCCGCACTCCATCTCCACCTCGAGGGCTTCCAGACCCAGGTTGTCGCTGTTGGGCACGATCCCCGCGGCGATCAGGACCTTTTCGGCTACCATCTTCTCCTCGCCCTGCG
>JAKAHF010000040.1 GCA_021815245.1 Actinomycetes bacterium | reverse complement strand
TTCCGATCTGATCGGCGAGCAGGGCACGGTCTACGTCTTTGGCGCGGGACATTGCGGGCAGAAGCTCGTCGCGGTGCTCGGCACACTGGGGTTCGTCACCGTGGTGGTCGATGACCGGGCCGATTTCGCCAACGTCGAGCGCTTTCCGTCGGTTGACCACATCGTCGTGCCCGAGTCGTTCACCGGTGTGGTCGAGACACTTCCGATCGATGAGCAGAGCTACATCGTCATCGTTACGCGCGGTCACGCTCATGATCGCAGTGTGCTCGCTCAAGCCCTCAAGACTCCAGCCCGCTATATCGGCATGATCGGAAGCAGGAACAAGGTGGTTCAGACCTTCGAGATACTGCGCGGCCAAGGTTTCACCGACGCCGACATCGCCCGCGTGCACGCGCCCATCGGACTATCGATCGGGGCCGAGACGCCCGAGGAGATCGCTATCAGCATCGCGGCCCAACTCATCCAGGTGCGCGCCGGGTGACGCGTCTCTACATCGCACGACACGCTGAGCCTCAGCGGCCCGATGAAGAGAGGCGCTTCTTTGGTCAGACCAACCTACCACTAGGCGCTCATGGTGTGCGGCAGGCCCAGGCGCTCGCCGTCAGTCTGGCGGCTGTGCGGTTCGACGCCGTCTACAGCAGCGATCTCGCTCGGAGCCGCGAGACCGCCGAGATAGTGGCGGGCGCGCCCGGGCCAGCCGTGACCACCGATAGCCGGCTCCGAGAGATAGACACCGGGCGCTGGGAGGGCCTGACGCGCGAAGAAGCCTCCAAAGCCTTCCCCGGGGAGTTCGTCGAGCGCGAGGCCGACGTTCTGGGACTTCCATTTCCGGGAGGAGAGAGCTTTCCTCAACTGCGCGAAAGGGTGCTTGCGGCGCTCGAAGATATCCTTGCCTGTCGCTACACCACGGCTCTCGTCGTCGCCCATCTGGGAGTCAACCGGGTCTTGCTCGCGCACCTGCTCCGCATGCCGTTCGAGGAGCTGTTCTCGATTAGGCAGGACTACTGCGACTTCGCGGTGGTGGATGTGCCGCCAGGGTCGACGCAGGGGCCCTCCTCGTGAAGGATGCGCACGCCATCGAGCCGTATTGCCACGCGTATGGTCGCCCCCTCGTGTAGGTCGATCTCGCGGTAGAAGTAGCCCGCGCCTCGAGCCTCCAACGCCGCCCCGTTGCCCAGACGGAGCTTGATGATACGTATGTCGCGCCGGTCGTCCACGCCCAGCACCTCGGCTTCGAACTGGTTGACCGCCAGGCTTCCCAGGGCGGGCCGGTCGGGATAGAGGATCTTGACGTCTTCGGGGGCGATATAGATCGGCGCCAAGTCGTTCCTTACGCAGGGCTGGGCGGGAGCCCACAGGCTCAAGCCGTTCCAGTCGAGTTCCACACGGTCGGCGGTCGCGCTCAACACCCGAGTGTGGAAGATGTTGGTGATCGCGAGCACTTCGGCCGCGTTCTTGCTGCTGGGACGCCTGAAGACCTCGGCCACCGTGCCTACCTGCTGCAACTCGCCGTCGCGCAGTACCGCCAACCTGTCTCCGAGGGCGAAGGCGTCTTCAACGTTGTGCGTCACGCAGATGACGATGAGCCGCCGCTCGCGCTGCAGGCTCCGCAGGTCGGCCCGCAGTCGCTCCCTCAGCCCGGGATCGAGCGCGGAGAACGGTTCGTCCAGAAGAAGGACCTCCGGATCACGGGCCAACGCGCGGGCTATCGCGACGCGCTGTTGCTGGCCGCCGGAGAGTTGGTCGGGGAAGCGTTCGGCCAACTGGCCGAGCCCCATTTGCTCGGCGAGCGCGAGGGCTCTGTCTTTGCCCTCGGCGCCGCGACCGAGCGGATAGCGGATGTTGCCGAGCACCGTGAGGTGAGGGAAGAGGGCGTAGTCTTGGAACACGTACCCCACCTCCCGCTTACGGGCCGGCAGATCGACGTGAGAACCGCCGATGCCCTTGCGGAAGAACGTCCGTCCGTCGAGGGAGATCTCGCCCCGGTCGGGCGTCACCAACCCGGCGATGGACTGCAGGGTCATCGACTTGCCGGCTCCCGAAGGTCCGAACAGCACGAGCACCTCGCGATCAACCCGCAGGGTGAAGTCGAGGCTGAACGCGGGCAGCTTGCGATGGATCTCGAGGGAAAGTCCCGACTGGGTCATCGCTTCCTCGTCAATTCCAGCCGTCCGATTACGAAGAAGGCCACGAGACCCAGGCCGGTGAGAAGGCCGACCACCAGGTTCGCCAGACCGTAGTGCTGATTCTGGACGGCGTCGTAGACGAAGAGGGGAAGGGTCTGCGTCCTGCCGGGCCTATTGCCGGCCACCATCAGCGTCGCCCCGAACTCGCCGAGTGCCCGAGCCGCGGAGAGCACGGTACCCGCGATAAGACCGCGCCGGGCAAGGGGAAAGGTGACCCTGAACAGGACGGCGGCCTCAGACGAGCCGAGCGTGCGGGCGGCGTTCTCCAGCACCGGAGCGACTCCGCGAATCGCCGTCTTGGCTGCCTGCACCATCAGGGGGAAGGCGACCACCGCCGACGCGAGTACCGCCGCGGCGAGGGTGAACACCACGTTCACGCCCAAGACCGCCTCGACCGGCCCGCCCCGGCCCAGGAAGCGCAGGAGGTAGTAGCCGATGACACTCGGTGGCAGGACGAGCGGGAGCATGAAGATGGCCTCGACGAGTTGTATGCCGAAGAACCGCACCCGGGCCAGCAGAAGTCCGGCCGCCGTGCCGAAGATGACCACCAGCACCGTCGCGATGCTCGTGACTTCCAGCGAGATGCGGAATGCCTGCCACCCCAAGGCGCTACTCCTCGGGCAGCAAGAACCCGTACTTGTGCAATATCTCGCGTCCCTTCTCGCCCATGAGGAAGTCGACGAAGGTTTGAGCCTCCGCCCGGTGTTTTCCTGCGGCGACCAATGCCAGGGTTTGATTGATCGGCTTGTGGGACTCCTCCGGCACCACTACGTAGCGCCCGCCGGTATCGATGACCAACGACAGGGCGACCAGACCCACGTCCACATTGCCAGACTCGGCGAACTGATAGGCTTGCCTGACGTTCTCGGCTGGAATGAGCTTCGGTTGGAGCTGTTCCCACAACCCGACCGACTCCAGGGCTTCGCGAGCGGCCTGGCCGTAGGGCGCGTGATCGGGGTTTGCGATCGATATTCTGGCAACACCCTCGCCGGCTAGGTCGGTGAGTCCATTGACCGTCACCGCGCTGCCGTCGGGCTGCCACATGACGAGTTGTCCCCTGGCGTAGAGGTGCGTGGACCCCGGCACCAGCAGGCCTTTCTCGTCGAGTTGGTCGATGGCCGACGAACTGGCCGCCAGGAACACGTCGACCTGCGCGCCTGCTGAGATCTGCTCCATGAGCTGGCCGGTCGAGCCGAGATTGGTCTGCAGGACCACTCCGGTCTCACTCTCGAAGAGAGGTCCGAGCTCCTCGAGCACGGTCGTCAGGTCAGACGCCGCCGAAACGACGATCTCGACGGGTGCCTCCTCCCCTGTGCCGACGGTCGTCTCGACCTGCGGCGAGTCTCCACACGAGACCGCCGACATCCCGAGGACGAGCAGCAAGGCGACGATGAGCACCCACGCTCGGCCAAACGGCGGTCTTCGAAACGACATTGCCCCGATCCTGTTCTGCCTACCGGCTGACGGTTATCCGATGTGTAGTATAACCAACCCCGGAGCCGCTGGGGAGAGCGGCGTGCGACCGGCCGCGACCGGCCAAACGGGCCCCATACGCAGGCCTGGACTTGCGTGTACGCGGGTATACGGTTGTTCGATATGATGGCTCGGTAGGCCATTCCGCTGAGGAGGTTGCTGGAGAAGTGAAGCGCCTTTCGTTTCTCGAAAGGTTTCTGACTCTATGGATCTTTCTGGCCATGGCTATCGGCGTTGGGGCCGGGTACGTGTGGCCTCAGATCGGTGAAGGCATCCAGCGGGCCTCGGTCGGCACCACCAACTTCGAGCTTGCCGTCGCCGTCGCCATCTTTGGCCTCGGCTCGGCCCAGGCTTTCGCGGCGGTCATCGGTCCGCTGGTCGAAGTGCCGGTCATGATCGGGCTCGTCAACGTGGCGTCCTGGTTCCAGCGTCGCTACTGGCCGGCTCCTTCGTCGGAAGTGCCACCGAGCCCGCTCGTCGCTCCCGGCGACGACCTCGGCTGCCCCTCGACCATCAGCCAGGATCCATCCGTTCGGTCGTGACGACGCTGCTGGCCCTCATCTCCGACGTCCACGCGAACCGATTCGCTCTCGAGGCGGTTCTCGCCGACATAGAAGCTCAGAGTGTCGCCGACGTTCACTGCCTTGGCGACGCGGTGGGATACGGCGCCGATCCGAACGGCGTGATCGACCTGCTGAACGAGCGCGGGGTGCAGAGCATCCTCGGCAACTACGACGATGGGGTCGGCTGGGACAGAGGCGGTTGCGGCTGCTTCTACGCCGACGAACAGGCTGCCCGCACCGGCGCGGCTTCATACGCCTACACCGTGGCCGCTCTGACCCCCGCTCACAAGGCATACCTGCGCGGGCTGCCCCGTGAGCGGCATCTCGAGATCGAGGGCGCCAAGATCCACCTCGTTCACGGCAGTCCGCGTCGCATCAACGAGTACCTTTCGCGCGAGCGTGACGAGCGCACGTTCCTGCGACTCGCCGGCGGCGAGAGCGACGACGTGCTTGCCTTCGGGCACACGCACGACCCATGGTTTCGTAGCTTTGCAGGCAAGCTCTTCGTGAACGCCGGCTCGGTAGGGCGACCCAAGGACGGTGATGCTCGTGCGGCCTATGGACTGCTGATCGTCACCGACGGCTCCGTGCAGGTGTCGATCGTGCGGGTGGAGTACGATGTGGAAGCGGCTGCGGCGAGCGTCATCGCCGCCGGTCTTCCGCCGGAGCTGGCCGAAGGCCTGCGCCGCGGGCTCTGACTCAAGCCCACTCCCGTGGGACTATGATGACGAGGCGGCCGGCAATCCAACGACCCCGGGGGTGATGACGTGAACGCTGACGTGAGAGACCTCGAGGAACGGCGCAGGGAGTTCGACACGGCTCTCGCCGATCAATGGGAGTACGAGCTGCGCGAATGCCCCGAATTCGCGACCACGATCGGTGACTACCGCTACAACGATCGCTGGAGCGAGATGTCGCTCGAGCATATGGAGAAGCGGCGGAACGATCTCGAAGCGTGGCTCGCGCGCTTCAACGCGATCGACACCGCGGGCTTCGATGAGCAAGACCGGCTCGACCATCGTCTCATGGTGCGCAACCTCGCCGAACAACTCGAGGCGATGGCCTTCAAGAACTACGAGATGCCTGTCGACCAACTCGACGGTCCGCATCTGGTGCTGGCCCACTACGTTTCGCAGATGCCGTTTGACACCGCCCAGCACTACGAAGACTACATCGCCCGTCTGCACAGCCTGCCTCGGGTATTCGACCAGGTCGTCGAACTGATGGAGCAGGGCAAACGCGACGCACTCATGCCGCCCCGCTACCTGCTGGAGAAGACCATCGTTCAGTGCGCCGAGCCCGCCGGCGTGGCCAATACGTTTGGCCGGCCTGCGGCCTCTCTGCCCGAGTCGATCGACACGCGCTCGAGAGAGCGATTGCGCGACGAGGTGCTGAGGGCGGTCGACGAGGAGGTCCGGCCGGCCTATCTGCGCTTCGCCGACTTCATAGCCCGCGAGTACGCGCCGTTCGGGCGTACAGACGAGGGCATCTGGTCGTTGCCCGACGGCGCCGCTCGCTACCGCTTCTCGGTGCGTGAGCTGACTACCACCGATCTGGAGCCCGAGGCTATCCATCGACTCGGACTCGAGGAGGTCGATCGCATCGAGGCGGAACAACTCGCTATCGCGAGGCGCCTCGGTTTCGCTTCTCTCGACGACTTCAAAACGTCGCTCGCAACCGAGCGCCGGCTGGTACCCACCTCTCGCGAGCACATCATCGAGGTCTATCGAGGCTATATCTCACAGATGGAGCCGCAACTGCCCAAGCTGTTCGGTCTTCTTCCCCAGGCCCGCGTAGAGGTCAGGCCGACCGAGGAGTACCGTGAGAAAGAAGCGGCCGGGGCCGGGTACTCTCGCGGCACTCCCGATGGATCGCGACCGGGCATCGTGTTTGTCAACACCGGCGACTTCGCGAACCGTTCTTTGATCGGCGCTGAGGCCACCGCCTACCACGAGGCGTTGCCGGGTCATCATCTTCAGATATCGATCGCACAGAGTCTTCCGGCCCTTCGTCCCTTTCGCCAGTACGGCTACTACGGTGCCTACATGGAAGGCTGGGCTCTCTACTCCGAACGTCTTGGCAAGGACATAGGTTTCTATCAGGATCCCTATTCCGACTTCGGTCGCCTTTCTGAGGAGTTGTTGCGGGCCGCCAGACTGGTGCTCGACACGGGAGTGCATCACAAGCGGTGGACACGCGAGCAGATGATCGAGTACTTCCGCGCCCACTCCTTCATCGATGAGACCGACATCCAAGCGGAGACCGACCGGTACATAGTCATGCCGGCGCAGGCCCTCTCGTACAAGCTCGGCCAGCTGGAGATCCTGCGGTTGCGCGAGAAGGCCGAACGCGAGCTGGGAGCGCGCTACGACATACGTGCCTTTCACGACAGGATCCTCGAGGGCGGGGCGTTGCCACTCGACATCCTCGGAGAGCGGGTCACCCGTTGGATCGAAGAAGAAACCCGCCTTCCCGGCCGCTGATGGGCTTGGAAGGCGGGTCAGTCTCACTGGCTTGTTCGCGCTCGGAGGCTTTGCGTCGAGGGCATCAGTCTCCAAAGACCCAGAGGCCCAGGATGCCGGTCGGCGAGGCCGGCACCAGCGCGCCGCCTCCCGGCAGGTCGTACCTGATCATGGGAAGATTCGGGTTGGAGAACGAGTCGTAGTACACGGTGTACCCGTTCGAATGGATGTTGCTGAGGTCGGGCACGAACGTATAGTAGTTGCGGTACAGCGCGCTGGCGTTGACGCTGTAGATCGTCGGAACGTTGAGCACGCCGAGGTGCGAATCGGCCGTGACGTCCCACACCGATTCCTTGGCCATGTTGAGATTGACGATCCCCTTGTCGGCCTTGTTGATGGCACCCTCGAACGTGGCCCAGCCACTCATGAGGAAGTTGACCACGCTGTCTTTGCGGGTGTATTCGTCGCGATCGGTGACGATGTCGCCGTGCAGGCGCGAACTGATCGATTCGAGGATGACATTCGACTCACGTGAACCGGGGAGCAGATCGTCGGTGGTCGGTACTCCTCCACCAGGGCCCGTGCCGCTCCACTTGGTGTTGAGCACGATGCCGTTGCCGGCCTTGCCGTCGACATTCCACAAGAGTATGTGTCCGATCGAGTTGGGCGCGTAGAACAGCTCCTTCGCAGCCTCCAGATATCCGTTCACCATCACGAAGCGGGAGATGCTGTCATCTGCCACCTGCGTCAGAAGCCCCTTGGCCAGCGAGACGCCGTAGCTCTTCAGGGAGTAGAGCGAGCTGTCGTAGACCGCCACGGCGAACTTCTCGTCCGACGGGCGCCAACCCAGGCCCAGGTCGCCGCCACCATCGATCCACACGGCTTCAGACTCATGAGCGGTCACCGTGCTCTCATTGACGAAAACGGCTGAGCTGCTGTAGACGGCTGCGGAGTTGCCCGAGCCCCACGAGTGTACCTCGCAGTCGTGTAGGCGGATGTAGCCACCACCGTCGTAGCCCGTGGCCACGGCGGCGCCCTCCCAGGAGGCATGGGTGATGATGCGGCACTTCTCGGCGACGATATCGGCGCCACGCTGCACATAGAGGCCACGCGCGGCGAGGGGGTCACCGTAGACCAAGCAGTCGAAGAGGGTGATGACCGTGCCGCTGTCGCCCGCGTACACCACCTGTGCGCCTTGGTAGTCATCGCTGCCGAACGAGTAGAGGTTGGAATGGGTGATGGTCAGCAGGCTCTGGCCCTCGCCGGTGATGGTGCCCACCGCCGTCGGGGTCTTCATGTCGCCCACGCCACCGAGGTCGTAGCCGTCGGCCCAGGTGGCGACGTTGCTATTGTCGAGGTTGAACACCCCATCAGCCGAAACGCCGACGGCCGCGGCGTTGGCCACATACCAAGCCTGGTATGCGTGCGATTGAGAGCCGCCCTCTTGCTGGATGTAGGCGGTCACGGCATACGCCGACGCGGCGATGCCGATCACCAGTACCATGGCTACTACCAGCACCGCGAGAGCGGTCCGGCGAGATCTTCTCATGTACCCCAACCTCCTGAATGTCTTCGCACGCAGAAGCACGCTCAGCGAACTGCCGCGATCTCGTTCTGCTGCAGTCTCCCAAGCTTTATCGACATTTGCGGCCGGATAGATAAGTCTTTGGGCGGAGTTTGGCTCTCCAGGCCGCAAAACGAGTCCGGCGCGCCCGCTGTGGCGGGCGCGCCGGACTGCTACCTGTCTGCCTGGGCGGCCGGACTTCGGTGCCGGCAGGTGGTTACTAGCGAGTCATCTGATATGTCACCGAGACGCTTGCTGTGACGTCCATGTTGGCCGGGTTGATGGTCGGAGCGGCAACACTGCTGTCCTCGGCTTTCGCGCCCGCGGCGCTCTCATAGATCGGATAGGGTACCGACGCCGAGCTTTCAGAGATGATGATCGCGTTGCCGAGCTGCACCTCTTGGTCGGCGGCGATGGCCTCGGCCTTCATGCGGGCGTTGGCGATGGCCCTCGTGAGAGCAGTCGCGACCGCGGGGTTGGTCTCAGAGAGCTGCCAGCTGGGTCCATAGATGTTGTCGGCGCCCGCCTCGGTCATGGCCGCGTAGATGTCGCCGATGCGCTTGAAGTCAGCCTGGGCGAACGTCACGGTGATGGTGTTGTCGGCCCGGTAGCCACTGGTCTTCTCCTGGCCGGTCGTGGCGTCGTAGTAGCGATTGGGATACACGACGACGCTCGAAGTCTCGATGTTCTTGTCGGCTATTCCCTCGGTCTTCAAACGATCGAGCACCTTCTGCATCTCCCTGGCGTTCGCGTCGAGAGCGGCCGCCGAGGTGGCTCCATCAGACTGCACGTTGATCTGGATGGTCGCCTCATCGGGCAGTACCGTGACTTTGCCCGTACCCGAAACATTGATAACGTTGATGAGCGATCCGGAACCGCTCTGTGCGTCGATGCCCGCTTTCTCGCTGGCCACGCCGCATCCGGTTACTACGCCCCCGAGAAGCGCAGCGACTGCCAACGCGAGCGTGACGAATACCAGCTTCGTTTTGAAAGAGCTACTGGTTGCCACTTTCCCTCCCAAATAGTCCATCGATAGGTTGCCGCTCTGACGTCCCTGGGCGCCACCTGGTTCCTCTCGCGGTATAGTAAACGAATAGTTGTACGGTCATGGAGGACGCATGGAGTCTTTTGCGGACGTAGGCAATACCCTGCAAGTGCTTGCGGCG
>JAKAHF010000039.1 GCA_021815245.1 Actinomycetes bacterium | reverse complement strand
GCGGTCGTGCAACAGCGCCGCGAGCTGCGCGCGTTCGTGATCGCTGCAGGCGCGGCCGTCCTTCAGGCGCAGACGGTAGGCGATGCCGCGCTCGATGCGGTGGATGCGCTCCAGGCCGCAGTTGTGCGCGATGTCGGTGGCTTTGCTGGCCCAGGGCGAGATGGTGCCGAGACGCGGCACGACCAGGAACAGCTGCGCACTTTCCGGCGGCGGAGGGCTGGCCAGCCCATCGTCGAGCAGGCGTTCCAGCGACAGATACGACAGACTGTCGACGTCGAGATATTCCCTGATCTTCTCGACATCCCCGCCCGCCCGGTTGGCGATCAACTCTTCGCGGCTGGGGAAATCCATGCCGTATTTGCACGGGTGGGTAATGGGAGGAGCAGTAATGCGGAGGTGAACCTCATGAGGTTGTGCCTCGCGGATAAGATGAATAAGCGCTGTGGAGGTCGTTCCGCGTACAATGGAATCATCCAACATGACCACGCGTTTATTGAGCACGTTCTCCATAATGGCGTTGTATTTGAGGGCGACGCCCTGTTTGCGGAAGCTGTCGGTAGGCTCAATGAAGGTGCGTCCGATGTAGCGGTTCTTGATGAGCGCTTCGCCGTATTGGATGCCGCTTCGGGCCGCATACCCCGTGGCCGCCGAGATGCCCGTGTCGGGCACCGGACTCACAAGGTCGGCCTCCACCGGAGATTCCGCCGCCAACTCCTCGCCCATGCGGCTGCGGGCCGCGTAGAGCGTCTGTCCCTTCATGACCGAATCGGGCCGCGCGAAGTAGATGAACTCGAACACGCAGAGGGCCGAGCGCTTGCGGTCGACCACCTGCTCTATCTCGTAGCCCCGCTCGCTCAGCACGCACAGTTCCCCCGGCTCGAGCTCCCGCACCAACTCGGCGCCAATGATGTCGAGCCCCGAGGTCTCGCTGGCAAGGCAGTACCGGCCGTCGAGTTGACCGAGCACGAGGGGTCGTACGCCATAGGGGTCGCGGAAACCGATGACCTCGTCCTTGGTGAGCAGCACGGCGCTGAACGCGCCGCGCAACTGCGGGATGACGTCGCGCAGGGCTTCGCGGATGTCGTGCGAGGGGTGCTCCGCAAGCAGGGCCGCGATGATCTCGGTGTCGGATGTGCTCTCGAAGACATGCCCGTTGCGCACGAGTTCGACGCGCAGGTCATCGGTGTTCACCAGGTTGCCGTTGTGGGCCAGAGCGATGAACGATCCGTCGCGCGTGCGCGCGAACGGCTGGGCATTGCGCTTCTCACTCGCTCCGGTGGTCGAGTAACGCACGTGACCTATTGCCAGATCGCCAGGCAACGTATGGAGCGTGTCCTCTTGGAAGACCTGCGAGACGAGGCCCATATCCTTGTGCACCGTCAGCCTGGTGCCGTCGGTCACGGCGATGCCGGCCGATTCCTGACCGCGATGCTGCAGGGCGAAGAGAGCGAAGAACGTGAGGCGGGCAACATCCATCTCGGGCGCGTAGATGCCGAACACCCCACACTCGTCATGGGGTGATTCGTCTGGCCAGAGATCCCGCATCATTCCCCCAGGGCCCGGCGCAAAGCGGACTCGTAGATCTCCTCCAACTTCGCGATAGGCGCTCGCAGAATCACGGTACCCGGCAGGACGCCGTCCGCCGGGTTCGCGGCTACGAGCGCCAGCTCGGTGCCGCCTACCACGCCGAACTGCATGAACTGCACGCCAGAATCGCGGCACAAGCGCTCGAAAGCGTCGACGTTCGTGGGCGCGACCGAGACCACAGCCATGCTGGGCGTTTCTCCGAACAGAGCCAGATCGTGTCGGACGGGAGCCTTGCGGGCCGGGGCGAGTGAAGCCCCGATCTTGCCTGCCACGCAGCTCTCCGCGAGAGCCACCGCCACACCGCCGTCGGAGACGTCATGGGCCGACCGCAGGAGCTTTTCGCCTATGGCCCGGCGCAGCAGATTCTGCAGCCTGACCTCGACGGCCAGATCGACGTCGGGTATGCGGCCGGCCGGCCGGCCTTTCGCTCCGCCGTACCACCGCTTCTGGTACTCGGAGCCGTCGAGCACCGGGATCGCCTCGCCCAGCAGGTAGATGACATCTCCCTCGCCCTTGAAGGCGATGGTGCAGTTGAGCGTGACGTCGTCCATGAGGCCGAGCATCCCCACCACGGGGGTCGGGTAGATAGGCTGGTCGAAGCTCTCGTTGTAGAGCGAGACGTTGCCCGAGATGACCGGTGTGCCGAGGGCCTCGCAGGCCTCGGACATGCCCTCGATGGCCTGCGCCAGCTGGTATGCGATCGGCCCGTTGTCGGGGTTGCCGAAGTTCAGGCAGTTGGTGATGGCGATGGGCTTGGCCCCGACGCACGACACGTTCCTCGCCGCTTCGCACACTGCCGCTTTGCCGCCCCGATAGGGATCGAGGTAGGTCTGACGCCCGTTGCCGTCGGTGCAAACCGCGATGCCGGCCCCGGACTTCTTGATACGCAGCAGAGCGGCATCGCCGCCGGGCACGATCACGGTGTTGAGTTGCACTTGATGGTCGTACTGCTGCCAGACCCAGCGACGGCTCGCGATATTGGGGGAGCCGATGAGATCGTAGAGGATGTCGGCGAGAGACGCGTCGGGAGCAGGAAAGTCGGCCGGGTCGAGAGGCTCGTCGACCTCGTGCGCCGGCCGCTCCTGGGGTATGTCATAGGTGGGAGGCTCGGCGAGAGCGACGGCATCCATGTCGCCTACCATCTGGCCACCGTAGAAGACACGCAGATTCTTGGTGTCGGTGACTTCACCCACGATGGTCACGTCGAGGTCCCAGCGCTCGCAAACGGCCTTGACGCCCTCCCATTTGTCGGGAGCCACGATGCACAGCATGCGCTCCTGGCTCTCGCTGATCATGATCTCCCAGGGTTCCATGTCGGCCTCGCGCAGGGGCACCCGGTCGGCGTAGAGGTCGATGCCGACCTCGCCCTTCGCGGCCATCTCGCTCGAAGACGAGGTGATGCCGGCGGCGCCCAGATCTTGAAGCGCGACCAGCAGGTCGTCGCGCAGCAGTTCGAGACAGGCCTCGAGCAGTTTCTTCTCTGTGAAGGGATCGCCGACCTGAACCGATGGCCGCTTCTCCTCGAGCGTCTCGTCGAATACCTGGCTGGCGAGTACGCTGGCGCCGCCGATGCCGTCACGCCCGGTCTTGGAGCCGAAGAGCACGACATGGTTGCCGACACCCGCGGCCTTGCTGCGGATGATCTCGTCGGTGTTCACGAGCCCGACCGTCATGGCGTTGACCAGGCAGTTACCCGCGTAGGGATCCTCGAAGTAGACCTCGCCGGCCACCGTGGGGATGCCCATGCAGTTGCCATAGCCGCCGATGCCGGCGACTACCTGTTCGAACAAGTAGCGCTGGCGGTTGGTGGTCGCCTCCGATGGGGGTGCGTCGGCCGCCGGCCCGTCAGACGTTCCGGTGCGGCCCGGCAGGGGCTCGATCTCGCCGAAGCGCAACGAATCGAGTCCGCAGATGGGACGCGCCCCCATGGCGAAGATGTCGCGAATGATGCCCCCCACTCCGGTGGCGGCCCCCTGATAGGGCTCGACCGCCGACGGATGGTTGTGGCTCTCGATCTTCATGGCCACGGCAACCCCACCGCCTATGTCGACGATGCCGGCATTCTCGCCGGGGCCCTGCAGCACGTAGTCTCCCTTGGTGGGAAAGCGCTTGAGGAGCGGTTTGGAGTGCTTGTAGCCGCAGTGCTCGCTCCACATGAGAGAGAAGACGGCCAGTTCGACGTGGGTCGGCTCGCGGCCCTGTATCTCGCAGATGCGCTCGTACTCCCAGCGCGTAAGACCCAACTGCTCGTAGAGCTCAGACATCCCGCCTCCCGCTAGACCGGCCATCAGCGAGCCCTCTTCCACAAGACGTGGTCGATCATCGACTGGAATATGTGCCGTCCGTCGACACCGCCCACCAGGGTTTCGCACACCCGCTCGGGATGCGGCATCATGCCGAGCACGTTGTTGCTCTCGTTGACGATGCCCGCGACGTTGTCGACGGCGCCATTGGGGTTGGTCGAGTCGTCGACGTTGCCTTCGGCGTCGCAGTACCTGAAGGCCACGAGATTCTTGGTTTCTATCTCCTGGAGACTCTCCACGCCGGCAGTCCAGTTGCCCTCGTTGTGGTTGATGGGAATCTGGATCACCTGGCCCACTTCGAGTCTGCGGGTGAAGGGCGTGTCGATGCGCTCGACACGCAGATACTGCGGGTGGCAGAGAAACCGCAGGCCCCGATTGCGCCTGAGGGCACCGTGGAGCATGTGGGCCTCCGTCAACGTTTGAAAGCCGTTGCAGATGCCGAGCACCAATCCGCCCGACTCAGCGAAGGCGGCGACCTCCTGCATGATGGGGCTGAACCGAGCGACGGCGCCCGTGCGCAGA
Organism: Actinomycetes bacterium; assembly: GCA_021815245.1. The sequence continues at coordinate 5,062 of JAKAHF010000039.1, read as the reverse complement.
TAGTCACCATACGAGAACCCGCCGGGCAGGATCACACAGTCGGCGCCCTTGAGGTCGCGATCCTTGTGCCAGAGGTAGAACGGGTCGGCTTCAGGAAACGTGGAGAGCGCGTGCTGCGCGTCGTACTCGCAGTTCGATCCGGGAAACACGACGATGCCGAATCGAACTTGGCCGGCCACCACCTAGGCTCCTTCCCCCGCTGAACTCTGGACGGGCATGACCTCGAACCGATAGTCCTCGATGATCGGATTGGCAAGGAGCCGGCGGCACATATCGTCGACCTCGGCTCTCGCCTTCTCGAGGTCGTCACCCTGCACGTCGAGGGTGATATAGCGGCCGATGCGCACGTTCTTCGCGCTCGAATGGCCGAGGGCCGGCAACGCCCTCTCGACGACCGCACCCTGCGGATCGACGACTCCGGCTTTGGGTGTGACGTACACCGACACCTTGAACACGCTCGGCCCCCTTCTTGGCTCGTTTCGGCCGTGTCACGCGCCTAAGGAGCGACGGCCGGCGGGGAACAACTATGGCCTCGATTCTACCAGCTCGGGGGTGGCGCGAACGGGATACGCCCCCGTCATGCGCGGAAGAAATCCGAGCTTGGACGAGGGGCGGCACATTTTGCCGCCGGCCGGACATATTGCATAGATGGTTCGATCACGGCGAGGTTCTATGAGACATGCGCACATAGGAAGTATCGGGGAGCATCACAGCACGATCGTCGCGGCCATCATCTTCGCGTCTCTCGCTGCCGTTGCCATCGGCCAACTCACCTCGGCCGAAGCCGTCTCGGGCGAAGACCGCATCGGGCCTCTGATGGACGACTTGATCGAGCGGGGCGTGCCCGTGCTGAGCTGGCATGTCAATGGTTCCACGCTGTCGGTGTCACTCGCCAGTAGGAGCGCCACCGGCGCCGGCACTCCCGACGATCCGCTCAGCCTCAGTCTGGTGGAGCGAAGCGCCTTCCTGGCCAAGTCGCGAGGCGCCGATCTCTCCGATTTGGAGTTGGACGTGCGCGATTCGACGGGTGAGCCACTGTTTGCCGGCACCACGCCGATCGACACGCACCCCGACTCGAGCTGGACCTCGGAGAGGCCACTATCCGAAAACGAGACCCTGACGGCTGTCGAGACCGCTCTTACGGCCAAGATCGCCCTGGCGGGTTTTTCTATCGACAGCTACGTGATCGGCGGCCACGAGAACATGCGCGAAATCACCGTCGTCGCTACGACCGCAGACATCGGGGCGGCCAACAGGTCTGCCGCCGGACTGATGATCGGCCTCCCTGCACTCGTCGACACCCTCAACACCGGCAGGCGGGCGCAGATAGCCATCGCTCGGTTGGAACTCCAAGACAGGAGCGGGCGATCGCTGCTGAAGTGGATCTACGACGCCCAGAGACGCACCCAGAACTGGTGGCAAGCTCCGGGCATTACGACCGATTGGTTCGAGACTCCCGGCCCTCAGACCGTGACCGCGGCGGTCAGTCAGATGGGGGTCGGAACCGGTGACCGCGGCGGGAGCGGTAGCCTAGGCTGCTGAGGCGGAATCACCACTGGGGGGAAGCCCACGTCCGGCGCGCCGGACGTGGGCCTTTCGTTTCTGTGAGCGTGACGCGCGGCGCGTCGGGTCTAGAACCCGAGCATCTTCTCGAGCAGGCGCATGGCCTTCTCGAAATCACCACGCGAGAGCGGCTGTTCGGGATGGAACAGACCCTCGCTGTCGAGGGCGAGGACTCCCGCATTCACGACTTGAACGACGGCATCCCGGAGCACCGGAGGCAAACCGTCCATGTCGGCGGGCGCGTAGTCGAACTCCTCGGGTAGGCGACCGGAGAACCCTCGTGCCACCCACTGGCAGAACATGGCCCTGGTGAGACTGCCGTGTGAAGAGGCCCACTCGACATCGGTCTGCGCGAGAATGCCCGCGCGCGCGGCCCGCATTGCCATGTCGCCCGCTTCATCGATGGGTGGCGATGGGTGTTCGACGGCACTCGAAGGAGAGGCCAGTTCGACGACCATCGCGAGCGCCTGCACCCGGTCGACCGGAGTCTCGTCGACCGACGTGCTCGTCGTCGATTGGGCGACCTCGTCTGCGGGGCTCGGCAACCAAGCAACGACCCCCACCAGGACAAGGGCGATCACGACGAAGGTCAGGCTTGCTCCCACGATCGGACGGAGACCGCGCCGGCTTTGCAGCGAACGCTTCTCCGGCTCATCGCGCCGCGAGACGATCCGCTCGAAGACTCTCTGACCGGCGTCACTGTCGGCCCACCCGTCGTACTCCGGCCCGGCAGCGGGGTCGGCGTCTCTCATGGCTCGAAGCACCTCATCGTTCTCGATCGACGGGGCTTCCCCGGAGGCCCTACGGCCTCTCTGCCAAAACCGGCCACTATGTCGTGCGTCTCGCTTCATACTCGTTCAGCAACCGTCATATGACGGACGTCGCTAACCCCCTGCTGTCTATGTCCGGCTTGTGGTCAAAAGTGCCTCGAGTCTGTCACGGGCCCGCTTGTAGCGCTTGGTGAAAGCGTTGCGAGAGCATCCAAGGATCTCGGCAGCCTCTTCGTGACTCTTGTGTTGCCACGCCACGAGCTCCAGCACCCGCCTGTCGCTCTCCGCCAGCAGGGCGAGCGCAGCCAGCACCCGTTCACTCTTGTCAGGCGTGTCGGCAGATGTCGCAGAAGGCAGAGTCGGCGTGAGAGCCAGCTTGTGGCGCAATGCGTTGAACCTATTCGTAGTGCGCCGTTGGTTGAGCAGCACATACCTGGCGACAGTCAGCAGCCACGGAAGAGCGAACTCAGGCACCTCTTCGAGGCGACGCCAGCAAACGATGAACGTCTCGACGACGACTTCCTCAGCGTCTTGCCGGCTCATGCCCCTGCGCACGGCAAAGCGCAGAATCTCCTCGCTGTGTGCTGAATAGAGGCGCTGGAACCGATCAGCTCGGGCCTCGTTTTCCATGAGAGTCGATTCTATCAGGCGTCCCGCGGCCGCATGTTCGGCAGGCTCAGACCCGTCGCGCCGCGGATGGCCCTTCTTTTCGCGACGGGCTGCTGGTAGTCTGCACGCGTGACCGACCGCACGTACCATATCGTTGCCATCGCTCTACTGGTCGCGGGCCTCGCCGCCGGAGGAGTCTCGTGGGCGCTCGACGGCACGCCCTTTTGGATCGCTGTGGGCGCCGGCGCGGCTCTCGTGATCGCGGGACTCTTCGTAGCCGGCCGCGCAAGCAGCGGCGACGAGGACGCTACACGAACGACATCATCCTCCCGCCGGGGTAAAGGCTCGTCCCGGTAACAGAGCCCCACGCGTCTGAAGCGGGAACGACCGCCCAACCTGCCAGATCGTCCACCCGCCCTTAGGCGAGAACGATAGGCAGACCGGCCGCGTTCGCCAGGTGCGTGAAGTGACGGCGTTTCAGGTCGAGACCCGCCGGGCTGAAACTCTCGAGGGGCACGACCATTTGTGCAACCTCGGCTCCTGCGGGACGCCGCCACCTTTCGTAGGCCTCGAGGTAGTCGTCGACCGTCAGAAGCCCGGCGGCCCGTATGGTGCCCCCGAACGTGCGGTTCTTGACGGCGACGGCCTCAGCCCTCTCATCGCCCACGTCGAGCGCGGCAAGCACCGCGCGCACTACCGGGTGCGCAAGCTCCGAAGTGAGCAGCAGCGATCTGCCCCGCCTTTCGGCGATGATCCGCCACAGGTTGCCGGCGCGCTCGGCATCGAAGTCGTATTCCATGGTCACCCCAGCCGATCCCTGCGTGGCGGTCTCCCACGAGAGTTCGATGTGAGCGTCGCCACGCGCGACAACGACTCGGGCGGGTCCGCAGGCCTGCAGGAGCATCCATGCCGAGACTCGCGAGAAAGGCCGTTCGCCGCCTACCTCGACAAGCACGTCGCCCGGACGCAGGCCCGCGTTCCACGCCGGGCTACCTTGCACCACGCCGCTGGCGACGGCGGCCAGATCGACAACGCACGACGGCTCGATCAACACCGGGCACGGTGATTCGGCGGCCATGCCGGCCACAAAAGCGCGCACATCGGCGAAGATGGTCGCATCATCCGGAAACCGGCCGCGATCGGCCCCCTGTGCATAGGCCGGCACGATCACCCTCACCGCCTCGGCCCCGTTCTCGCCCAGAAAGCGCACGGTCTCGCGCAGGTCGTCCCAGCCGACCAGATTGGGCATAGCCACCAGACTGCCGCTGAAGCGAACGGTCGAGCGCCCCAGCATCTCCACACCGCTGAGGGTGCGCGCCGCCTGTTCGGGCGAGTCGCCCATGAGGATCCGCCTGCCCCGCGAAGTGCCGCTGTTGAGGGAGAGATTCAGGCTGATGCCGCCGAGTTCGGCAAGTAGAGCCACCCGGCGCTCGGTGAGAAGACGGCCGTTGGTGGTGACCTCCACCGGTGTGTCGGGAAAGGCGCGCCGCACCAGGCCGATGATCTCTTCGAACTCGGGATGGGTCAGAGGTTCGCCCTCGATGATAGGCGTGGCCGACTCACCGATGGTGATGACGTGCGCGGGGTCGAGAAACGCCATCGCGCGGGTCACCTCGGCGAGAGACCGGCGACCGATGAAGGCGACGGCGATGTCGGGCGGGTTGTTTCTGTGGCTGCAGAACACACAGCGCGAGTCGCACTGCGAGGTCAGGGGCAGCACGTTCGCATGGATCGCCGAATCGATCACGAGCCGGTCGATCTCCGCCGCGCCGAGCAGGCTCATCTACGACCCGCGCAGACTACTGAGAAACGGGGCCTCGCCAACAGGAGCCGGCGGCGCCGGTGCGTCACCTGGGTCCTCGGTGCGACATCGACAGACGTGTTCACCGCGGCCTCCCGCGCGCGACGATCGTTGCCCGGCGGCGCGGCGCCATTCCTCAGTAGCCCGCAGGGTCGAACGTGCTCTAGTACACCCCGTACTTGTACGTCCGGGTCGGCACGTCGTTCAGCTCGTTCTTGTCGATGAAGGCGACCATGCGCACGATGGAGCCGTCACCCATATGCCATCTTGTGGGATAGGCGCAGACCACGCAGCGTTTGCCGAGCACCTTGTCGACGTC
>JAKAHF010000038.1 GCA_021815245.1 Actinomycetes bacterium | reverse complement strand
GTCCCACGTCCAGCGGAGATTGAGCGCCAGTTCTTCAAGACCGGCCAGGCGCTCGGGAATCCTGGGATGGACGCTGAATTGATGCACCTTCTGCAAGACGAACTCCCTGGATCGGCCACCATTCCACGCGCGGCCGGTCGTCGATTCCGCAACGCGGGTTACCGCGAAGAGAGTTCTATTATCCCATAGCCGGCCGGGGGACCGATCCGGGATTCACCGCCGATGATAGGCAGAATCGGCCTCCGTTGCCGATGTTCCGCGAGCCCATACATGAGCGACGATGACACGACGCGGCTCGACGCTAATGATGCCGGGCGCATCAAGAAGGTGCGGGTCGACTGAGTCCCAAGCGCCGGAGCCCCGCACGATGGCGGGGCTCCGACTTCTGTAGGGCGAAGTGAGGGTAGGGCCTAGAAGGGGCCGAAGCACCAGCCTCTGTTGGCGAGGTGTTGAGCTCTGCGAAGGCCGACGTGAGTGAGCGCAACGTGCCCGAAAGCAGACCATTCCACGATGCCGCGGTCGGCCCAGAAGTCGCAGGCACGCTCGGTCTCTTCCTCTGAGAGTCCCGATTCCAGGCGCACGTCACCATACGAAACGGCGGATTTTGCCCTCTTTCCGGCCAGTTCGTAGAGCGTTCGGAGATACTCGTGCTCCAGCTCGTGGATCGTCTGCGACACCAGCATGGCAGCTCTCCTCTCGTTGGGGCGGCCGGACTGCCGTCCAACCGGCGATTACAGTGTGCCCCAAAACGCCTGACAGGCACCTGAACACGTGCGCGGCATCGGCCTTCGTCCTTGAGGGTCACCTCGATTGACCGCGCCCGCGGAGCCACGTAAGCTGAGATGAGGCCGTCGCAACCGAACTGGGGGAGTTCTCGCATGGACTCGACCACGCCAACCGAAGCTCCGGGCGCCGCTCCGATCAACCTGCACGCGGCAGAGCACGCCGCTCAGGCCGCTCAGGCCGACGCGCGGGCCACGCAGATCGCCCACCTAGAGCAGGCGCTGCGCCGGGAGCTCGACCCCTGGCAGCAGGCCATCGCCGATCCCGGGGCGGCTCAAGACACGGTGCTTCGCCGCATCCTGGCCGACTTTGCCAAGACCCGCTATGGCGCCGACCATCAGGCCGAGGCGGTCGCGGCTTCCCCCTCGACCAGTCCCGGCTCGGCCGACGCCGGACGAGCCCATGCCACCCTCGTCAGCGAGTACCGGCAGCGTTTTCCGGTCATGACCTACGACCAGTACAAGCCGCTCATCGACCGAGTCATGGCCGGAGACACCGAGTTGCTCCTCTGGGAGCCTCCCATCGGCTGGGCCATCACCCGCGGCACCACCGAAGACCAGCCCAAGTTCATCCCCATGACCCCCACCGACCTGCGCATGCGCGTGAGCGCCGGCCGGGCCATGATGGCCTATGTCGCCGCCACCAAGCGCGTCGACCTCTTCACCGGGGTCAATCTCAACCTCAACTTCCCCTCGGTGGTCGGGCACGTCACGGTCGGCGACCGCGACATCGAGTACGGCTACAGCTCGGGCATCTACACCAAGCACGTGTCGAAGTTCACCCCCATCCGCTCGGCCCCCGCGCAGGAGGAGATCGACCAACTCAGCCCAGGCACCACCCGCGCCGAGTGGGACGCCCGCTTCGAGCTCGCCATCGAGAAGTGCAAGGGCGAAAATGTCACGCTGGTCGGGGGTGTCTGCCAGACCGCCCTCGAGTTCGGCAAGTACCTGCGCCGCACGCACGGCGTCTATCCCCGCGAGTGGTGGAAGACCCAGATCATGACCCTCGGCAGCACTCCCGGCATCAACACCAAGCACGCCGCCCAGCTCAAGGCGATGTACGGCTCCCCCGCCATCCGCGAGATCTACGGGGCCACTGAGGGCATGTTCGGCCAGCAACTCGACGAACGGCGGGCCTGGGTGCCGAACTATGATCTCTTCTTCTTCGAGGTACTGACCGGCCGCGGCATCAAGATGCTCCACGAGATGCGCCCCGGCGAGTCGGGCAGCCTGGTGGTCTCGACCCCCATCCTCGCCCGCTACCGCATCGGCGACGTGATCCAGTGCGTGAAGCCACCCTACTTCCGCTGCATCGGCCGCGAGAAAGACTGGTGGACCCGACCCTACTACTGGTGGGGTGAGGTGTCGAGCTTCAACTGGGGACGGTTGTAGGAACAAGACGACTCCACTCATGAGGCGATGGGCGGTCGTCCTTGGCGCCGGGCTGTCGTGCTTCGCCGTCGCCGGCTACTTCTATGATCTTGTCGCTGAGGGCCGTTCCGGCTTCTTCTGGGGGTCGGCGATCCCGGGAATCATGCTGGTGCTCGCCGCGGCACTGGAGGCCTTGAGCGGCCGGCGGCGTCTCGACCTCACCGACTGACCGTAGTCTCTGCAGCAGCCGCGAGAGAGACCGGTGGGCGATACCGACCCGGTTCAGATAGTCATCACGCTCTCGATCAATCCCTCGACATACTTGCGGTACGCCCCGTATTCGCCTCGCAGTGCGTCTGTGTCGAGTCGGGCTTCGATGCGGCGCGACAACTCGGCGAAACACTCGCGCACGCAGTCACCCGGTGAGAGATCTCCGTCGACGCCGCCGTAGCTCAGCTGCAAGCTGTAGGTCTCCTCGACGGCGACCACCGCACAGCCCGAATCGAGATTGCTCTCGATGGCCTCGAGCCACAACTCCACCAGTTGCGTGCAGAGATCCATCTCGGCCAGGTCACTCTCCCGCGACATCTTTGTTCCCGCGCCGCATGCGCGGAGCCGATCGCACACCTCGGTCTGGAGAGCCGCATGGTTCTCGCGGGCAGTGGCCGCGACCTTCGCCCGACCGGAGTCGCTGAGCGACTGCCGCCTGCCCAGATGCGAGCTGTGCGGCGAGCGCTGCTCCGCAGATCGGTGGTTCCTCCGAAACGCCGTGGCCTCGAGCTCCTCGATCACCGGCTCCGCGAACAACAGCAATTCGTCGCCGTCCCACATAGTACGGGCCCTAAGAGTCACCGGAGGCCCACCACCATTCTCGAAATGCAGGAATTCCGGCCATTCTGCAAGGTCCCGGTCACGAAGCCAACGACCGACCTCGACGCGTTGACTTTCGACGAGAAGATCGGCGAGATTGGCGTGCAGGTTGCTCCCACGGATGAGAGTGGCCAACCGGGCATTCGCATACCTCACCACCCCGTTGGCTGAAAAGCGCCCGTAGGCCACCAAGCTGCTGGATAGAACCAGAGCCTCGACCCGATCGACAGGCTTCATGATGACGTTCTCCCCGGCTCGCCATGCATATCTGCATTGCATATTCATCGTAGCACCGCGCGCTCCTACCTGCCCTGGACAGATGCCAGGACGAGGCCAGCCGGGGCAACTAGCCGTGCATCTTGCCGATTGCGCAATGTATTGCAGATATCGTTCTTTGCAACACGTATTGCACGCAACTCGTCCGACGAGGCGGCGCAAAGGCGCGACGGCTACGCCTGTTTCCTGCGTCCTCCTGGCGTATGGCGCCGGTACGCATCCCCCCGGCTGTGCCGGTCGCAGTCACTACAGCTTTGCCTGAACGCGGCCGAAGAATAGTCTGACCGACACATGCGCGAATTGGCAGCCCTGCGCTTTCTTCAGCCTGTCTCGACAGAAAGGATGCCGGCGATAACACGCCACAGCACGACCAAGGCCACCATCGCCGACGCCGAGAGGCTTGGCATCCCGCCGCATATCTTCGCGCGTCGCTGGCTGATACTCGCCACGCTCTGCGTCAGTCTGCTCTCGGTCATGATCGCCAACGGCGGCCTGAATCTGGCCCTGCCCGCCATCGCGACCGAGTTGGGCATGGGGTCGCTGGGCCTCACGTGGGTGGTCGAGATCTATTCGCTGCTCTTCGCCGCCCTGCTGTTCACCTTCGCCTCGGTCAGCGACCGCTACGGACGCAAGAAAGTCATGCAACTGGGGTTGCTGCTCTTCGTGGTCAGCTCTCTCTATGCCGGGCTGCTTGCCACGAGGGGCATCGAACTCATCATCGCTCGCGCCGTCATGGGCATCGGCGGCGCCATGGTCATGCCGACCACGCTGTCGGTCATCAACGTCGTCTTCCCGCCCCAGGAGAGACCGCGCGCGGTCGCCATCTGGACCGCCATCGCCGGTGTAGGCATGATGCTCGGCTTCGTCGTCGGGGGAGTCCTTCTCGATCACGTCGGCTGGGAGTCGACCTTCTTCCTCAGTGCCGGCATCGCGGTGCTGACGATCGTGGGCAACCAGTTCCTCATCACCGAGTCGCGCGACGAGCGGCAGACACCGGTCGATTGGCTGAGCGGCGTGCTCTCGACCGCCGGACTTCTCGGGCTCGTCTACGGCATCATGGAGGCTCCCTCACGCGGCCTGGGAGACGGCTGGGTCATCGGCGGACTCGCCGCCGCGGTGATCTGTTTGACAGGCTTCGTCCTTTGGCAACGTCGCAGCGATCACCCTATGCTCGATGTGAAGCTCTTCAAGCGCAAGGCCTTCGGTGTGTCGGCGCTCGTCGTCACCATGGCCTTCTTCGCTCTGGGCGGAGTCTTCTTCGGGGTATCGCAGCTGTTCATGCTCGTTCTGGGATTCGGCGCCCTCAAGACCTCGCTCGCCATCTTCCCGCTCATGCTCCCCATGCTGTTCCTGGCGCCGCTCGCGCCCGTGATCGCCGCTAGGATCGGCAGCCGTTGGACGGTCACGCTCGGCCTCGTGCTCGTGGTGCTGGGCTTCTGCATCTGTTCGCGCTGGCCCACTTTGCCGACACTCGGCCAGATCTACACAGGCATGCTCACCATAAGCGGCGGCCTCGCGCTTGCGATGACGCCCGCGACCAGCTTGATGATGTCGGCCGTGCCCCGCTCTCGTTCGGGCATGGGATCGGCGATGAACGACACCACTCGCGAATTGGGTGCGGCTCTCGGCATCGCCGTGCTCGGAGCACTGCTCAGCGCCGGCTACAGCGACAGGATCTCCACGGTGCTCGGCGCCGCCATACCCGAGAACGTGCGCGAGATCGCCGAGAAATCCCTCGCCGGAGCTCTCGTCCTATCGCAGCAGTTTGGCGACGTGGGCGCCGAACTCGCCTACGTGGCGAAGGAGGCGTGGATGGACAGCCTCATGTTCTCCATGATCATCGCGTCGCTCATCTGCGCCTTCGCCGCCGTCGTGGCCTCGATCTGGCTTCCGCACCGGGAGCGCTGGGCTTCGGTCGAGGAGAGTGAGACCGTTGAATGCGCGCGCACGACCGCCGGCGAACGCGGTCCTGTGCGAAGCACTACGCCGCAGGTGGGTTCAGACCCCGTAATAAGCATCGCGCCGCTCCCTGAAGAGGGCTGATCGCGGCACGGTCGCCTACGTGGGGCCAAGCACACGGGAGCAACCATACCCCGGCCGGAAACTGGAGGATGCTAGCGCTTCGGCAACACCCGCGACAGCAGGATGCCGGCGCCGACCGCGATGACCACGATCGGGCCGATGATCGACCAATTGCCGAACCAAAGGCCGAACCCGACGCCGATGGCTATGGCGCCCCAGACTAACGACCCGGTGATGCCGCGCCGAAAACGAGGCATGGCCAGTCTCAACAGCGACTCGGCGATGATGATCACACCGACGCCCCAGGCGAACACTCCCCACCAGTTGTCGTCATCGGTCATGTCGAACGCATCGACGTTCTGCAGCAAAAGAATGACACCCAGCCAGATGATGATGAGCGCCCAGGAGACGAAGCCCAGGGGGTTGCGATGGTACTTCTCATCCATGCCCGAGCCCTTTTCCTGCTGCTTCTCCTGCTCCTTTTCACCCTGCTTCTCGTCGGCCTTCTCGGGGCGCCTCGGGCCCTGGCCGTAGTACGGCCGCTGCCCGTAGGGGGGCTGCTGGCCGTACGGCGGCTGTTGACCGTAGGGCTGCTGGCCATACTGAGCCTGCCCGTAGGGTTGCTGCCCGTAGGGCGGCTGTTGGCCGTAGGGTGGTACCTCAGAGCCTCCCTCTCCGTCCGGCGGACGGTTGGGGTCACGGTTGGGGTCGTATTCTTCGGGCGCCATGAAACCCTCCCAGAGCGGCGGGGATAGCCTTTTCTACGATTCTACACTCATCGAAAGGCCTGACAAGCGGCCCGGGGCGAGCGAATGCCGGTCAGCGGAGGCCGAGCAGCTTGTGAGTCTGCAGCGACAGACGCCAGTCAGGGTGGTGCATCACCAGAGCCACGGCTCGATCGATGGACGCCCGCTCGATAGAGCTCCGCTCTGCAAGGGGGACCGTGTGGGTGTTGGCTCCGCCGGCATCCCCCAGGGCCGCCAACGGCTGTATGCAGACGAACGCCCCTGGATGCGCCGCGGCGAGCGCTTCCGCCATAGGCGCGTCGAGTCTTTCGTCGGCCACTAACTTGAGTTCGTCGACAAGGTCGGTCCAGCCGGGGGCCACGATGAAGTCCGGCGGCTTGGGACTCACCACCACCCAGTCGAAGTCGAGTCCGCCCGAGCCCGGACCTCCCGCACGGGGAGCGTCGACCGCCGGCGGTGGCTCAGGGCCGATGGTGCCGTTGGTCTCGACGTGGACCCGTAGGCCGGCTGCGTGCGCGCTGGCAAGCAACTCCGCCACGCCTTCTCGTTGAAGCAGCGGTTCTCCCCCGGTCAGGCACATGCGCGGATAGCGCGCTCGCTCGACGATGTCGGCCACAGCCACTTCCTCGCCGGCCGATCGTGACCACGAGCTCCTGGTGTCGCACCATTGCAGGCAGTCGAGTGCAAGATCGGGAGCGTTGCACCCCGTGAGGCGCACGAAGGTCATGGGAACGCCGGTCCAGTAGCCCTCGCCCTGTAGGGAGTCGAAGATCTCGAGGACCCGAAGCGAAGCCGCCGAGGACGCGCCGGCCCCCGGGATCATGGTCTGGTCAAGGTCGCCGCCACGCATCTCGCGACGCCACTCATCGCTCCGAGACTTCCACCCACGAATTGGGACCTTCGGCCAGGCGCACCTTGGCGACCGGCAGGCCGGCGGCCCGCAGTTGCTCAAAAGCCCAGGCGGCGACGGCCTCTGTGGTGGGTACGAAGTCGAACTCCTCGTTGAGGAGCCGGTGGTCGAGTTTCTCTACGACCAACTCCGCGACTCGTTTGCGCAGCTCGGCGAAGTCCATGACCATGCCCGCCGCCGGGCCCGACTGCTGCGGAGTGCCTTCGACCGTCACCTCGAGGCCATATGTATGACCGTGTAGGTGCTGGCACTTGCCCTCGTGCTCGGGCAGCCAGTGCGCGGCCGCGAAGGTGGTGGCGATTGTGATGGTCGTCCTCATTGAACGGCCTGCCTCAGCGCGCCGTCCCGGGCGCATACTCGATGGGATCGACCGCCCCAGCCGACGCGAAGGCCTGGAGCCTCCCCTGGCAGGTGTCGCAGACTCCGCAGGCCGGACTCAGGCCCTGGTAGCAGGAGTGCGTGAGGTGATACGGCACCGCGTGGTCGAGTCCCCAGGTCACGATCTCGCCCTTCGTCCAATTGACGAAGGGAGCCTCGACCCGAAGTCCATACTGCGTGCCGAGACGCACGGCTTGATCGGCCGCCGTGACGAACTCCGGCCTGCAGTCGGGATAGCCGGTGTAGTCGTCGTGATGCACGCCAAGCCAGAGCACTCCCGGACCGAAGGCATCCTGCAGCGAAGCCATGTGCGCCAGAAAGAGCAGGTTGCGCGCGGGCACATACGAAGGCGCCACCCCGTCGAGAGCACTCAAGTCGCGCCCCTCGGGCAGCGCCCTGTCGGCGTCGGTCAGCGCCGACCCGTGGATGGGCGGTAGCGCGATGGCGCGGTGCTCGAGTCCCAATGCGGCAGCCACCGTCTGAGCCGCTTCCAGCTCCACGGCGTGCTTCTGTCCATAGAGGAACGTGAAGGCTTTGACCGGTTCACCGGGATGACGCTGCAGCACCCACGAGGCCAGGGTCGTCGAATCGAGACCGCCACTCAGCAGCACACAGTGGGTCGATGCCGTCACTCTCGCACTCCGTGCTCGGCTCTCACCACCGTCTTGATGTTGCCGCGCACCGAGAAATCGGCGGTCACGCGCATCCATCGCGGCTCGAGTAGGGTCACCAGGTCGTCGAGGATCTGGTTCGCCGCCGCCTCGTGCGAAATGGCCATGTCGCGAAAGCCGTTTATGTAGAGCTTGAGCGACCGCAACTCCACGATCCACTCGGCCGGCTGGTAGCGCACCTTGATGAGCGCGAAGTCGGGGAATCCGGAGCGCGGACACAGGCACGTGAACTCGGGTATGTCGAATGAGACAAGGTACGGCCTCCCCGGATAGGGATTCGTCCAACGTTCGAGTTGGTTCTCGCGAATGGCTTTCTTGCCGTAGAGCTCTTCGTGCGGTCTGACATCGTGCGTATTGTCCATATTTGGAGTATACCTTGCTGTGGGAGCCTGCCCGCCAGACTGCTATAGTGAAGGCAATGGACGCGAAAGGTTTTCGCAAGATTCTGATCGGCTACGATGGGTCCGACGGCGCCGAGAGAGCTGTTGCGACGGCCATCGAGATGGCCCAGAAATACGAGGCCACCGTCGTCGTCTGCCACGCGTTCGGCAACCTGCCCATGACCTCCAAGCCCAGCGAGGTGCGCCGGCTCATCAACCCTGTCGTCGAGCGGTTGAACAAGCTCGGCATCGGCACTCTCGTGGCCATCCCCGACAACGTCCCTGCCCAGGGCATCCTCGATGCCGCCGAGGAGCACAAGGTCGACCTCATCATCCTGGGCAGTCGTGGTCGTGGCACGTTCGCCAATCTGCCCTTGGGCTCCACGGCCGAGAGGGTCATCCGCTACGCCAAGGTATCGGTGCTGATCGCCCGTTGAGCTCCGTCGTTCGCCATCATCGCGCGAAGGACGCGCCGTGAACCGCAGCGACGCCGGGCGGGGTGACAGTGACCGCAGGCGGGGTGTCAATGACCGGCGGTGGTTCGCCGGGCGGGGCGCAACCGACCGCGGGCGGGGTGTCAATGACCGGCGCTGGTCCGCCGGGCGGGGTGACAGTGACCGCAAGCGGGGTGTCAATGACCGGCGGTGGTCCGCCGGGCGGGGTGACAGTGACCGTGGGCGGGGTGTCAATGACCGGCGGTGGTTGCTCTACCTTGGTGCCGGGCTGATCGCCGCGTCGATAGTCCTCTTTGTCGCCCACTATCTGATCTTCCGCGATGTGCGCAACCTCTTCTTCTACCTCTTGCACGGCCTGGCCCTGGTACCCCTCGAGGTGCTCATCGTGGGCGTCGTGCTCGAACGCCTGATCACGGTGCGCGAGAAGCGCAGGGTCCGCCACAAACTCAACATGGTCATCGGCGCCTTCTTCAGCGAACTGGGCACCCCTCTGCTTTCGGAGCTACTGCCGGCGATGGAAGCGGCCCCGGGCATCAGACAGCAGCTCAATCTGAAGGCGTCGTGGAAGAAGGATGACTTCTCCAAGGCCCGCCGGTTCGCGCAGGACCTCGACGGCAAGGTGCGCCTCGAGGCCATCGATCGTGAGGCGCTACGCGCATACCTCACCACGCAGCGCATGTTCGTGCTCCGTCTTCTCGAGAACCCCAACCTCATGGAGCACGAACGATTCACCGATCTACTCTGGGCGGTACTCCATCTGGAAGAGGAA
>JAKAHF010000037.1 GCA_021815245.1 Actinomycetes bacterium | reverse complement strand
AAGAGCACGGCATCGCCGCGGGCGCCTATCACGCCGGGTTGGCGGCTGAGGAGCGTGACGCGGTGCAGGAAGCGTTCATTTTCGATCAGATACAGATCGTGGTGGCGACGGTCGCCTTCGGCATGGGCATCGACAAGACCAACGTGCGGTTCGTCGTGCACTGGGACCTACCTCAGAACCTCGAGGGCTACTACCAGGAGATCGGCCGGTCGGGCCGCGACGGTCTGCCGGCCCGCGCGTTGCTGCTGTTCGGCTGGGAAGATGTGGTGCGGGTGCGCAACCTCATCGAGTTGGGTGGCAACGAGCAGCGGGTGGCCGTCGAGCAGCACAAGTTGAACGCGCTGGTGGGCTTCTGCCAGGAGCTCACGTGCAGGCGGCGGGCCTTGCTCGGCTACCTGGGCGAGCAGATGGCTACCGATTGTGGCAACTGCGACGTATGCCTCGACGCGCCCGAAGTCTACGACGCCACTGAGGAAGCCCAGAAGGCGCTCAGTTGCGTCTACCGGCTGGGTGGGCGGTTCGGTGTCGGCCACGTCGTCGATGTGCTGCGGGGCTCGGCCAACCAGAGGGTCATCGAACTGCGGCACGACCGTCTATCCACGTATGGCATCGGCACCGACCGCAGTGCCGAGCATTGGCGGAGCCTCGTGCGCCAGCTCGTTCATCTGGGCTACCTGCGGCAGGACATGGGGGAGTATCCCGTGCTGCAACTCACCCCGGCGGCTGCGTCGATTCTCCGAGGCGACGAGACGCTCATGCTTGCTCGGCCGCGGGTGCGGGTCGCCGTAGAGGAAAAGACGGGCCCGAGTGGCGCGCGTAGCAAGACGAAGAAGAAGGGGCGAGCACCGGCGCTTCTGGCAGACGGGGCGTATGTCGAGACGGCGGCCGGGGGCGCCACGTCCGCTGATGACGACGCTCTGTTCGAGGAACTACGGGCATTGCGGCGCGAGATCGCCGACCACGAGGGGGTACCGGCCTATGTCATATTTCACGACGCCACGCTCCGCGAGATGGCCGTGCTGCGGCCGCTGACCCCCGGCGAGATGCTCGGGGTGAGTGGCATCGGCGAGCGCAAGCTCGAGAAGTACGGTGAGCGGTTTCTCGAGTTGCTCACCCTTCGAAGTCGCGCATGACCGTCTGGCGGAGACCGGCGATGATGGTCTCGAGCGCGGTCTCGAAGGTACTTTCGCTGAGCGCCGGGGGCACGCTGGGCGGCGGCGTGGATGCACCCTCGTAGGT
Source organism: Actinomycetes bacterium (assembly GCA_021815245.1). The sequence continues at coordinate 8,411 of JAKAHF010000037.1, read as the reverse complement.
GGCGTGGGTCGGGCGCTCGCGCGTGAGGGCTTGGGTCTCCATCAGCAGAAACCCGGTCAAGAACGAGTCGATGACTCCCCACATAGGTACGAAACGTTCCTCGGGAATGCCCTGATTCTCGTGAAGCCGGTCGATCGCCTGAGCGTATTCGAGAATGGGCGACTCGTCGATGGGCGCGATCGCTACCAGTTCGAACGCCCTGGGGTGCCGGCAGGCCATCTGGCGGACCGACCGGGTGACGCGACGCACCGACGCGTCCCAGGTCTCGCCCTCCAATGGGGAGATATCGACCTCGTTGAGCAGCAGCCCCACAATGTCAGAGATCAGGGCGTCACGGCTCTCCACGTAGGTGTAGAGGGTCATGGTGCCGATGCCGAGCGAGGTGGCTACTCCACGCAGATTGAGCGCCTTGGGACCTTCGGCGTCGATGATGGCGAGACCCGCCTCGGCAATGGCCCGGCGGCTCAGGTGGTGATGGCGGCGGGGCTGGGGATCCCTCATGGCCGGCAGCATAGCAGAAGCCGAGTCGGGCGGCACCGGGTCGGCGCGGTCCACTCAAACCAACTCGAAGAAGCGGATGCGCACCCTCCCGGAGTCCTCATACGCCAGCCCGACGAAGATGCTCTCACCGAGCCACGTGTATCGGGAATCGTCTGTCTGAAAACGAGCCGAAGTGCGGTAGTAGAGTCGCCGGGGATCGATCTCGACGCCCGAGTCGGCGAGCGCCATGAGTTCAGCGGTCGGAGTGCGATAGTACCCGCGGTTTCGGACGTCGATCACAACGCCCTCGGCACTGCGCACGAGGTAGTGGGCGTCGAGCTCGATGGTTGTCGGACTGCGCCGCACCCACCAGTCGCCTCCGGCGGGTAGCACCTCGCCCTCGAGCCGGGTTCCTCTGACCGTCCCGCCGGTGATGGGCACGAAGTGCAGCTCGTCGCCAATTCCGCCGCCCACCCGCACCGTCGAGCCGACCTCGACCACGAATTCGAACACATACCTCAGCGCTGGGTCGGCCTGGTGGAGGGGTTGCACGGCGTGGTCGCCTTCTGAGGTCATCGGGTTTGCCAGACTACGCGGCCGTCGACCACGGTCAGCAGCACCGGCACGTCGACCAGGTCGTCGGCCGAGCACGTCACCGGGTCGGCGGCGAAGCCGCTAAGATCGGCCCGGCAGCCGGGGGCGATCCTGCCTGAGAAGGCTTCCTCGCCCGCCGCGCGGGCGGGTGATGTCGTGTAACACTCCAGGGCCTGAAGCCCGGAGAGGGCCTGCCCGGGCAGTAGCGGCGCTCGCTCGCTGTGAGGTGGCCTTCGGAGCCTTGCCCACGCCATCCCTTTGCGGGGGTCGAAATCGGCCACCGGCCAGTCGGAGCCAAACACGAGTAGAGCTCCGCTACGCTGCAGGTCCCCCCAGCGGTAGGCCCGCCGGGCGCGCAGCGGCCCGACGGCCTCGCTCCAGCGGTCGGAGTGGTCCGGCGCGAGCCATTGCAGGTGGAGGGGTTGCATCGAGGCAACGACATTTTCGGCCGCGAATCGGGGCAGGTCGTCGTCGTGCAGCAGCTCGATATGCTCGATCGTGTGCCGCACCCCCGCCGGGCGCCGCGCGGTCCTGTATGCATCGAGCGCGCAGCGCACCGCGGCGTCGCCGATCGCGTGCGTGGCGCATTGCAGTCCCTCAGACGAGAACCGCCTCACCGTGGCGGCGAAGCGCTCAATATCGGGCCAGAACGGCTGGTGGCCGAGGCCGTTGCTGTCGGATTCGAGCAGCCAGGCGGTGCCCGTGTCGATGACGCCGTCGAGGAAGAACTTGACCAGACCGCCACGCCACAGCCGTCCCCGGCGTTTCGCCAGACTGAGGTTGGCCAGTGTGCCCTCCTCGTCGGTGTCGGGTTGCTGCCACACGGGCGCCACAACGCGCACGTCGAGGCGGCCGCCTTCTTCGAGGTGGCGCAGCATCTCGAACTTCTCCTCCGATCCGTCCATTTGACGGATGGCGGTTATGCCGCGAGAGGCCGCCTTGCTCAGGGTCCGGGCCGCCGCCTCGGCGGCTTCTTCGAACGTGGGCTGCGGCACCGCTTGGGCCACGAGCTGGACGGCGGTGTATTCGCGCAATTCGCCGGTCGGTACGCCGTCGTGGCAGACCACGACCGAACCGTCGCCGAGGTCCATGGGTCCCCTCACACCCGCCAACTCCAGGGCGCGGCGGGTGGCCAGGCCGGTGTGCACGTCGAAGGTGCGAACGAGGGCGGGCTGGCCTTTCACCGCGTCGTCTATGAGCTGTGCCGACAGATCGCCCGGTCCGAACGCCGCGTAGTCGGCGCCCCAACCGAGCACCCAGCCTTCGTCGCCGACCCGGTCGCGTTCGGCGGCGAGCAGGCGTCGTAGCTCGTCGAGGTCGGTGACGCCGGTAAGGTCGGCCCCCCGGGCCACCTCGGCGGAGCTGAGGCCGTGCTGGTGTGAATCGACCAAGCCGGGCACCAGCGTCATGCCGGCTCCATCGACGACGGTCGTGCGGGCATCGCAGATATCGCGCACCTCCGCGGTGTCGCCGACCGCGACGATCAGTCCGTCGCGTACCGCGACGGCGTGAGCGAAAGGAACCGCGGGGTCAAGCGTTCGCACACGGCAATCGACGATCGCCAAGTCTGCATACGCTCTGCCGGTCATCGTCGTCCTCCGGGTCGGTTGCCACCACGCTACATCGGATATTGACAGGGCTCCGCCGCTGCCGTACCGTATACCATACGTTGTATGGCAAGCACGGTCAAGCAACTATCCCATTGTCGGCGGAGGAGGTGGGAGAGCAAATCAGTGAGTCAGGGCCCAGCCCACAGCGGTCGGTGATCCTCGCAACACTCAGAGGGCAGAAATGACACAAGCAGAGCAGTCCGCATCGCAGGTCTCAACCAACTCGCTCGCCAGGAACGCTCTCGGCACCTGGGCCATCGTCTTCTTCGTCGTCGCCGCCGCGGCGCCGCTCGCGATCATGACCGGAAGCGCCCCACTCGCCTTCATGCTGGGCGGCATCGGCGTCCCCGGCACCTACATCGTGGCCGGGGTAGTGCTGATTCTCTTCGCCTTCGGGTTCACTGCCATGTCGTCAAATGTAGCCGACGCCGGCGCGTTCTACGGCTACGTCGCCCGAGGCCTCAACAAGCCGGCCGGGGTCGGAGCGGCTCTGATCGCGCTCTACTCCTACAGTTTCATCTGCATAGGCTTCTACGGCATCTTGGGCTTCTGGATGGACGCCGCGCTCGAGGCCATCTTCAGCTGGTCATCGCCGTGGCAGGTGTGGACCTACCTCGCGATCGTCATTGTCGCGGTACTTGGACACCGCTCGGTTGAGGCGGGAGCCCGCGTACTCATCGGACTTCTGATTCTCGAGATCGGCGTGCTCTTCGCTCTCGCCATCGCAATACTGGTGCAGGCGGGGCCTGACGGCTTCACGTTGGCGGGCTTGGCTCCCAAGAACGTCTTCTCGGGCCAGGCGGGCGCCATGTACGTGCTCAGCTTCGGGGCGTTCATCGGTTTCGAGGCGACGGCCATCTATGCCGAAGAGGCCAAGCGACCCGAACGGACGATCCCGCGGGCGACGTATATCTCCCTCGCCTTCTTGGCGATCTTCTACGCCTTCATCACGTGGACGGCCACCGTGGGCTTCGGCGTAGACGGGCTGCTCGGCATCAGCGGGTCGGAGGACTGGGCATACCTGATGTTCATCGCCGGTGATGAGTTCGTGGCCGGGTGGTTCTCGAAGATGATGCTGGTCTTCATGATCACGAGCACTCTGGCTTCTCTCATCGCCTTCCACAATGCCGTGGCGCGGTACTTCTTCTCCCTCGGACGAGAAGGACTACTGCCCAAAGCGCTTGGGGCCACACACCCGAAGCACAAGTCACCCCACATCGCGAGCGCTGTGCAGATCGTGTTGGCGCTCGTCGTGGTTACCGCGTTCGTGGGCGCGGGGGCCGATCCGTATCTGCAACTGCTCTTGTGGACGAACGGCTCGGGGATCGTGGGCGTGATTTTCTGCATGCTGCTGTGCGCGCTGGCCGTTATTGGCTTCTTCTGGAAGGACCGCCACGGCCACTCGGTCCTGCGGGTGATTGTGGCTCCGTTGCTCGGCGCCCTCGGTCTTGCCTACGCCCTCTACCTCATCATCTCGAAGTTCGACGTGCTGACCGGCGCTACGGGGCTCATCAACGTGTGGTGGCTGATCCCGATTCCGATACTGCTGGCGATCGGCATCGTCATAGCCCTTCGCGTGCGGGCCGTGAATCCGGCGCACTACGCGCGCCTCGCGACGACCAACGCGGCTGCCACAGGAGTCGAACGTCAGGAGGAGGTCGGCCTCACGTTGTGATCCGGTAGCGTTTTAGATAGTCTGCCCCCACAGTTCGGCGGGCGGCGCAGGACTACGGTCCCCGCCGCCCGCCGAGTTTGTTGTGGGCTACTGCGTCGATGCCGGTTGGCCGTCTTTGCCGTCGCTCTCAGAGTGGAAAGAAAAGATATATCTTGATACACTAGTCACCACAATAAGCACGTGTATGGCCGCCCCACAGGAGGAACGCATATGTACAAGAAGATGGCGGTGCTCCTCGATGGTTCCGAATTGGCCGAGGTGGTGTTCGAGTACGCGCAGGAACTCGCCGGCCGGTTGCATCTCGATATCGAGTTGCTGCACGTTTGCACGCCGGCCGAGTCGGACCAACTGCCTATGCGCCGCGCCTACATCGAGCAGAAGGCCGAGATGCTGTGCGCTCGCGCTGAGGAAACGCGGCGGCGTCACGACGGTGAGGCCCTGCAGGCGTGCATCCACGCGCGGGGCACGGTCGCGTGTGGGTACCCGGCCGAAGAGATTCTCAACTACATCGACGAGAACGAGATCGACCTGGTGCTGATCTCGACTCACGGCAGCTCGGGCATCAGGGCCTGGGATCTCGGCGACGTCGCCAACAAGGTGGTTCACGCCTCGAAGGTGCCGGTGTGGCTGGTGCCGTCGGAACTGCGAGACGAAGTGCTTGCCGACACCCTGCCGCAACGGCGCCTGATCGTGCCCCTCAGCGGCACCAAGGAATCGGAGGCCGTGATCCCGCACGTGATCGATCTGATCACGCAACGGGCTGCCGGGGGCGAGGTAGTGCTGGTGCACGTGTTCGACCCGCCGAACTACATCCTCAGCCGGGCGGCCCTCAACGCGATCGACGCAGACAGGGCGCGCATCAAGGAGTATCTCGAGAGCGTGGCGGCGCCCATGCGCGAGCAGGGCCTCGACGTAAGCACCGAGGTGCTGTCGGGCACGGCGCCCGACGCCATCATCGCCTTCCTGAAGGAGAACCCGTCGCAGCTGCTGGCCATGGCCACTCGTGGGCGCACCGGCTTCAGCCGCATGATCTTCGGCAGCGTTGCAGAGAGCCTGATTCATCTCATCAAGGTCACACCGATGTTGCTGGTCAGCGGGGCCGAGTAGCGGGGCACTAGCTCGACCCGGCAGGTCACCGAACGCGCCTCGAATGGCGCGACCACTGAACAGCGCCCGATCGGGCTGTGCAGCAAGGAGCGGACGACATGCGCACGCAAGCGACTCTCGCGAATCTGGGATTGTTGACCGCTGCGCTCGGTCTCGCGGTCTGTCTCGCACTCGGTCTCGCCACCTGCGGGCCGGCCGAAGTGCCGGGCACGTCATCGGCCGGACCGCAGGGAGAGGAGACGACCGTGAACCACGACCTACCTGCCCTGGACACGAGTGCTCCGGGCGAGTTCCAGACGGCGACCTTTGCCTATGGCTGATTCTGGGGCACTGAGGCGCAGTTCGGCGCCCTCCCGGGGGTCATTCGCACGAGGGTCGGCTATGCGGGCGGCACAACGTCCAACCCGACCTACCACAACCTTGGCGGCGCTGCCGAGGCGGTGCAGCTCGATTTCGATCCGACCAAGGTGAGCTACGAGCAGCTTGTCGAGAAGTTCTTCGAGTTCCACGACGCCACCCTCGCCCGCACGAGCGGCCAGTATCGGTCGGTGATCTTTGCCGCCGACGCCGAGCAGGAGCGCATCGCGGGGGCGGTCCTCGAGCGCGAACAGGCGAAGACCGCGGATGCGATAAGGGCCAAGATCGTCGCGCTCGACATCTTCACCCTCGCTGAGGACTACCACCAGAAGTACGCGCTGCAGATGGATCGGCAACTCTTCGCCGAGCTGAGCGCCATCTATCCCGACCTGTGGGATCTGGTCGACTCGACCGCTGCGACGCGCATCAACGCCTACCTCGACGGGTTCGGCACTTCTGAGCAGTTGCAGGCCGAGCTCGATCTGCTGGGGCTCTCTTCCGCCGGGCGCGATCATCTGCGTGCGGCTTCTCCGGCCGCCGTGTGTCCGGTGAACTAGCCTCCAGGGCGTGGTCTCCCGGTGCTACAGTTAGCGGCGATATGATCGAACCCGGCGGCTATATCCGCGACATCTTGCAGCGATCGCCCGGCGGCGCCGGGAGCGCCGCGACCGGCGTCACCGTGCACGGCTGGGTGAAGACCCGGCGCGACGGCAAGGGCGTGCACTTCATCCAGTTGAACGACGGTTCTTGCTTCGCCGATCTGCAGGTGGTCGTCGAGGCCGGCACCGATGCCGCCGCGGCCATCGCCGACGTGACCACCGGGTCGTGCTTGCGGGTCGACGGAGACCTGGTGGAGTCGCCCGGCTCGGGCCAGGCCGTCGAACTGAAGGCCCGTGAGATACACCTGTTCGGCACGGCCGATCCCGCCTCGTACCCCTTGCAGAAGAAGGGGCACACCATGGAGTTTCTGCGCGACATCGCGCACCTGCGCAGTCGCAGCAACACCTTCGGCGCCGTGTTTCGCGTGCGCAACGCCCTCAGCTACGCGATCCACAGATTCTTCCAGGAGCGGGGATTCTTGTACCTGCACTCGCCTCTCATCACGGGTTCCGACGCCGAGGGTGCGGGAGCCATGTTCAGGGTCTCGACCCTCGACCTCATGAACCTGCCCCGCACGCCCCAGGGTGGTGTCGATTTCGCCCAGGACTTCTTCGGCCGTTCGACCTGTCTGACCGTGAGCGGCCAGCTCGAGGCCGAGATCTTTGCCCTCGCCTTCTCGAACGTCTACACCTTCGGCCCGACCTTCCGCGCCGAGAACTCCAACACGCCGCGGCACTTGGCCGAATTCTGGATGGTCGAGCCCGAGATGGCCTTCTGCGACCTCGACGGCGACCGCAAGCTGGCCGAGGAGTTTCTCAAGTACATCATCGCCTACGTGATGGACACGTGCGCCGCCGACCTCGAGTTCTTCAACAAACGCATCGACGACAGCGTGCTGGCCACGCTCGCCAACGTCGCCGAAAGCTCCTTCGAGCACATCACCTACGGCGAGGCGGTGCGGCTGCTGAAGAAGGCGGCCGACGAGGGTCGCGACTGGGAGTTCCCCTGCGAGTGGGGGAGCGACCTGCAGAGCGAACACGAGCGCTACCTGACCGAGGAGGTCTTCAAGAGGCCGGTGGTCGTCACCGACTATCCCAAAGAGATCAAGGCCTTCTATATGCGTCTCAATGACGATGGGCAGACGGTGCGGGCCATGGACGTGCTCGCCCCCCGCATCGGCGAGATCATCGGCGGCAGCCAGCGCGAAGAACGCCACGACGTTCTACTCGACCGCATCCGGGCGAGCGGACTGAACGAGGACGACTACTGGTGGTACCTCGACCTGCGCAAGTACGGCAGCACTCCACACGCCGGTTTCGGCTTGGGTCTCGAGCGCATGATGATGTATGTGACGGGCATGAAGAACATCCGCGACGTCATCCCGTTCCCTCGCGTGCCGGGGAGCGCGGCCTTCTAAGCCGGCGAAGCTACGCCGGCGGCAGCTGCGTGCCGGCCGGTGACATGTTGTCGGCGGGTGGCTCGCCGGTCTCGACACGGATCCTCTTTCTGACGGGCCAAATCCTTGTGTTTTGCTCGTCAACCTTTCGTCCGCACTTACCGATATATGAGCCGTGTGGCCGCTCGCTGGTCGACGTGCTGGTTTCTCGGGCAGAAAGGGACGTAAGATGTCGATCGTTCGTCGGATGACGCTTGTGCTGGCGCCTGTGCTGATCGTACTCGTGGGGATCGTGGGGGTCGGGGTTGCCGCCGTTGTCGCGGTAGATGGGCTGAGTGGGGCAGCGAGGACGATGTTCCTCGTGATGACGGCTATCGGGGTGGTCGGCCTCGTGCTCTGCGGCGCGGTGGTCGTCTTCGTGAACGGCGTGCTCAAGAAAGGCCTCAGGGTCGCCATCGGCCACTTGGGCGGCGCAAGCAACCGGTTGCTCGCCGTGGCTTCTCAGGTAGCGTCGGCCACGGCCCAGACCGCCGCCGCGACGAACGAGACGACGGCCACGGTCGAGGAGGTCCGCCAGACGGCCATGCTCGCC
>JAKAHF010000036.1 GCA_021815245.1 Actinomycetes bacterium | reverse complement strand
GCCGGCGGTCGAGCACCTTGCCCACGACGAACTTCTTGAGATTCTCCGGGTCCCCGGGGACGCCCACCTCGATCACCCGCTCGACTTCTGTACCCGTTAGGGCCAGCCGCTCGGCCAGTTCGGTGACCTCGAGGTCGATGTCGACGAATTCCCGCAGCCAGGATAGGGGTGCTTTCATGGCGTCTCCCTTAGAATTGGCGCAGGAAGCGCAGGTCGTTCTCGAAGAAGAGGCGCAGGTCGTTCACGCCGTGCTTGAGCATGGCGATGCGTTCGACGCCCATGCCGAAGGCGAAGCCCGTGTAGATCTCAGGATCGTAGTCGACGAACCCGAACACGTTCGGATCGGTCATGCCGGCGCCCAAGATCTCCAGCCAGCCGCTCTTCTTACAGAGGCGGCATCCCGCCCCGTCGCAGGCCATGCACGAAACGTCCACCTCGACAGAGGGTTCGGTGAACGGGAAGAAATGCGGGCGCAACCGCACTTTGCGGTCGGCGCCGAACATGGCGTGCACGAAAGCCTCGAGGGTACCCTTGAGGTCGGCAAGCGTGATGCCCTTGTCGACGACGAGACCCTCGACCTGGTGGAACATCGGGGTGTGCGTGGCGTCGCTGTCGCGCCGGTAGGTCTTGCCCGGAGCGATGATGTGCACCGGCGGACGCTGCTTCTCCATCGTGCGCACCTCTATGGGCGAAGTGTGCGTGCGCAACAGCACACCGGGGCTGACGAAGAAGGTGTCGTGAAGCGACCGCGCCGGGTGATCGGCCGGAGTGTTCAGAGCCTCGAAGTTGTAGTACTCGGTCTCGATCTCAGGGCCATCGGCGACTTCATAGCCCATGCCGAGGAAGATGTCTTCGATCTCGCGTAGGGTCTGCATGACAAGGTGCAGGTGGCCGAGCGGTGAATACCAGCCCGGTAGAGTGACGTCGATGCGGTCTTTCGCCAGGCCGTGCACCAGTTCGGTCGTCTGCAGACTCTGGTGTCGCTCCTCGAGCCGGTCCTCGAGCGCCTTGCGCACGAGATTGCCCACTTTGCCCACCTCAGGGCGTTGCTCGGGCGGAAGCTCGGAGATGCTGCGCAGCAGAAGCACGAGCTCGGCCTTCCTGCCGAGAAATCGCACCCTGATCTCCTCGAGTGCGGCCAGATCAGGGGCCGCTTCGATCGCGGCAAGACCTTCGGTATAGATGCGCCTGAGGTCATCGCGAGTGATCTGTTCGAGAATGGCGTCTTGCGTGGCTATGACTTCCTCCTTACCGGGAGTACATCCTAACACCTGTGCCCCAGCTCATAGGCCATGATGGTAGCCGCCATAGCCACGTTGAGCGACTCGAAGCGGCACTGGGGGATGGTCACGCGAGGTACTCCCTCCCATTCGCTGTCTGGACCGGTGCGTTCGGCCCCGAGCACTACGATCAGGCCGTCGGTCGATCGGGCCTGACGCACATCGTTTCCCTCATGAGGATCGGCGACCCACACTTGCGGGGCGCAGCCTTCGCGCTGCGCCACTCCCGCCAGTCTGGCCCGAAGATCGGCAACCGACACTTCAACGACCACGGGCAGTTCGAACTGCGCTCCCATGCCGGCACGCATGGCTTTCGGCCCATACGGGTCGGCGGTCCCAGGAGAGCAGACGACTCCCGTACCTCCAAAGGCCACCATGCTCCGCACAATGGTGCCCACGTTGCCGGGGTCGCCGAGTCCGTCGAGATAGAAGGTCAACCCGCGATGCAGTTCGAGGTCGCTCAGGCCGGGTGACGGCTCCACAGACGTGAAGATGACGTCCGCGGAACCTCCCAGCGAACTCACGTAGTCGAGCGTCTCCGCATCGCAGATGCCGATGTCGAGCCCGGCATCGTCGGGTGCCATGGTCGAGCGCGCCGCTTCGACAAGGTCGGCAGGGAGTTCCCGCAAGAGTTCGCGGCGCACCAGCACATCGCGCACCAGGGCTCGGGCCGCCCACGCGGCCACCAACAAGTCGAGCCCCTCCCCTACCAGCAGCCCACGTTCGCGCCGGAATTTCTTCTTCTGCAGCTTGCGCGCCAGCTTGACGCTGTGGTTCTGCCTCCCGGCGATCTCTCGAATCAACGCGAGTCCCCCTGCCACTCGGCTGCAGACATAAGAAGCGCCCGTAGCGATGCTACGGGCGCACTAGTGAGCGAACTACCGAGCCACCCTGCCCGGAGGGCTCTCGCTTCTGATGGCCTGGGCTTCGTCTTGCGCCAGCCTACTAGGCGCCAAGTGCTTCCTTGGCCCGTGCCGCCATCTGAGCAAAGACCTCGGGCTCACGTACGGCGAGGTCGGCAAGCATCTTGCGGTCGACGTCGATCTCGGCGGCCTTGAGACCGTGGATCAGCTGGTTGTAGCTGAGGCCGTTGAGGCGGGCGCCGGCGTTGATGCGGGTGATCCACAAACGGCGGAATTCGCGCTTGCGGGCGCGGCGGTCTCTATACGCGTAGGTACCCGACTTGATGAGCTGCTCTTTGGCCCTGCGGTACGAGGACTTCTTCAGCCCCCAGTAGCCCTTGGCCTCGTCCAACGCCTTGCGGCGCTTCTTCTGCGCGTTGATGCTCCTCTTGATCCTGGGCATAGCTCAGTCCTCCCTAGCGGCCCAGAAGCTGACGGAGCCGGTTCGTGTCGGTAGAGACGACACCGGCGGCCTTACGCAGCTTGCGCTTGTAGTTGGCCGACTTCTTGGTCAACTTGTGGCTGCCGAAAGGCTTGCCGTGCAGCAGCTTCGCCGCGCCGGTGACCTTGATGCGCTTCTTGGTTCCCTTGTGTGTCTTGTTCTTTGGCATTTCTATTCCCCTTCGCTTTTGCACGAGCAAGGCTCATGAACCGTGCCGGCTCGAGCCTTCATCCGGGATCAATCCTCGGGCGGAACCGTTGCGGATCAGGACCGCTTCGGCGTCAGCATCATGATCATGTTGCGGCCTTCGAGATTGGGTTCGGACTCCACCTCGCCTATCTCGGCCAGATCTTCAGCCATGCGGCGCAGAAGACGCTCACCCAGATGCGGATGCACCAACTCTCTACCCCGAAACATGATGGTCAGCTTGACCTTGTCTCCCTTTTTGAGAAAGCGCTCGACGTGACCCTTCTTGGTATCGAAGTCGTGGTCGTCGATCTTGGGCCGCAGCTTGATCTCTTTGATGCTGATCGTCGTCTGCCGCTTGCGCGCTTCCTTGGCCTTCTGCTCTTGCTCGTACCTATACTTGCCGTAGTCCATGATCTTGCAGACCGGCGGGCTGGCCATCGGAGCGACCTCGACTAGGTCGAGGTTCAATCTGTCGGCGTAGTTCAACGCGTCCGGAACACTCATGATGCCGACCTGCTCGCCATCGGGACCGATCAACCGGACCTGGTCTGCGCGGATCTTCTCATTGATGCGTACGATGTCGGCTATGTTGCCCTGCACCTCCCCCGGGTGTAACACCGGTTAGAGACTATTCCCACCACTGGCGCGGAGCCAAGGCAGCCACGCCACAACGCAAAAAGCGGTGAACCAAGCCACCGCTCTCCAATGCAGCAGCACGGCTCGACGCCGCACTGCAGTTCTATTGTTGACCTGGCGCCACATGAGGCACAAGGTGGGAAGGGTGGCTTCCTCTTTATGCAAGCACGCAGTATAGCCGACACGGAGCCTACGCTCAAGATGCACATGCGCCGGCGCGATCGGTGCGGTCGACGACCCTCTAGCAGGGAGCCACTGCCGGAGGACTGCACTTCTCCACGAGAAGGGCGGTCGCCTCGGCCAGGTCAAGCGATGTCGTGTCCTTGCTGCCGCGCGTGCGCAAAGTCACCGCACGTTGCTCGACCTCCCGGTCGCCGACCACGACCATGAACGGCACTTTGCTGACCTCACCGTCACGGATCTTCTTGGATACCGACTCGGAGCGCAGGTCTGTCTCGGCGCGAAGCCCGGCCGCCTGCAAGACGGCGCGCACCTCCTCGGCAAACTCAGCATGCCTATCGGCCACCGGGACGATGTGCAGCTGCACGGGCGCCAGCCAGGCGGGCAACGCCCCCCCGTAGTGTTCGATGAGGATCCCCAGGAACCGTTCGATACTACCGAGCACCGTGCGGTGGAGCATGACCGGGCGATGCCGCTGGTTGTCCTCGCCGATGTATTCGACATCGAGTCGCTCGGGCATGGCGAAGTCGAGCTGACAGGTGGCGCACTGCCACGTGCGGCCCATGACGTCTTCAACGTGGAAATCGATCTTCGGACCATAGAAAGCCCCATCGCCGGGATTGAGCGTGTAGCTGAGCCCCACCCGCTCGAGCGCAGCAGCCAAGGCGCTCTCGGCGATCCGCCACATCTCGTCGCTGCCGATGGACTTGGCCGGCCGCGTGGAGAGTTCCACATGCACCCGCTCGAAGCCAAAAGTCTTGTACATGCGGCGTACGAGGTCGATGACGCCGACAACCTCGTCCTCGACTTGAGACGGAAGGCAATAGATGTGCGCGTCGTCTTGCGTGAACACTCGCACCCTGAAGAGACCCTGAAGCACACCCGACATCTCGTGCCGGTGCACCAGGCCCAATTCGGCGAGTCTCAACGGAAAGTCGCGATAGGAGTGCTGGTTGCTCTTGTACACCAAGATGCCGCCGGGACAGTTCATGGGCTTCACCGCGAAGTCGACCTCGTCGATCGCCGTGAAGTACATGTTGTCCTTGTAGTTGTCCCAATGGCCCGAACGCTCCCACAAGGTGCGCTCCAGCATGATGGGGGTCTTGATCTCCTCGTAGCCGGCGGCCACATGCTCTCGCCGCCAATACTCGAGGAGCGAGTTGATCACACGCATCCCTTTGGGATGGAAGAACGGAAATCCCGGGCCTTCGTCGTGGAAACTGAACAGGTCGAGTTCACGGCCCAGCTTGCGATGATCGCGCTGGCGGGCCATCTCCATGCGAGCGAGATACTCCTCGAGCTCCTTCTTGCTGGCAAAGGCCGTGCCGTAGATGCGGGTGAGCATGGTGTTGTCGCTTTTGCCCCGCCAGTATGCACCGGCCACCGACAGCAGGCCGATCTCGCCGACACGCCCAGCGTCGGGCACATGCGGACCACGGCAGAGGTCGAGAAAGTTGCCCTGCGAGTACACGCTGATCGTGGCGTCTTCGGGCAGGTCGCGGATCAGCTCGAGCTTGTAGGGCTCGCCGGCAAAGAGCTCGGTCGCCTCGGCCTTGCTCACCTCCCGACGGTGGAACGTTGCGCTGCCGGCGACCAGTCGGCGTACTTCGTCGGCTATGCGTTGCAGGTCGTCCTCGCCTACCGCTTCGGGGAACTCGAAGTCGTAGTAGAAGCCGTCCTTGATGGCCGGACCGATGGCCACTTTCGTGCCGGGATAGAGCCGCGTCGCCGCCTCGGCCAGGATGTGCGCCGCCGAGTGCCGCATGACCTCGAGCCCCTCAGGGGATGAAGCCGTGATGATAGCGACCTCATCGCCTTCGGATACCCGGGTAGTGAGATCGACCAAGCGTTCGCCGATCTTGCCGGCCACGGCCGCCTTCGCGAGACGGGCGCCAATGGTCTGTGCGACGTCGGCGACTGTCGCCCCATCGGCGACGTTGAGCTCCGACCCATCGGGAAGAAGAACTTTCATGGGACCCTCACAAGCGGAGTGATGGACCGGGATCGGTCGAGTGGGCGCTGTAGGATTTGAACCTACGGCCTCTTCCGCGTCAAGGAAGCGCTCTCCCCCTGAGCTAAGCGCCCATCAGGTCGGTCATGATACAGCGGCGCTTGCCCGGCGGCAAGGGCTCGGGGCGGTTGAAAGCGCTCCCGCAGGCACATCGACCCGCGCATACGCCTTCCGCCTCGCAAAGAGCCGGGGGCCGCGTCACGCGAGTGACGCGGCCCCCGGCAACGTTGCCAGACCGTTGCGGTCTAGTCGGTGGCCGGAAGGGTCATCGGCTTCAAGCTCGCGCCGCCGAAAACGCCCAGCGGCTTCACCGAGACGACGACCTGGCCGATGTACGTGCCGGGCTTGATCAGCATCGCATTGCCGCCAAGCGTGAGCGACACCGAGTAGCCGGCGGGAGCCGCGATCGTGCTGCCCACCGCTATCTCCAGACGGGTCAGGTAGGAAGTGCCGGTGCAGACCCACGTCGAGCCCTTCGTCAAACTGACGATCACACCGTTGTTGACGGGGGCGGCGGCCGTGTTGGTGATTGCGCCGATCTGCTTGTAGTCATCTGCGGCTATGCTCGGCTGCGCGTGCACCGCCGTCGAAGCCGTGATGGTGCCGGTGACCTTCGCGTTCTCGAAGGTGAGTACGAGGTTGCGAGAGACGCTCGCAGGCGGGCCGAACGGGCCCTGCATGACGCCGCCCCGCGTACTGTTGAAGAAGTCACCTTTGAGGGTGATGTTCGAGAAGGTGGCCAAGGCGTCGGCCTGCTCACTTGCCGAGTAGATGTCGTGTGTGGTGTCGGGCTTGGCCGGCTCGGTCGGATCGTTGTACACACCCGTGTTGGTCATTGCTGGGAAGACCGGACCCGGGTCGTCGTCGTCCATGAGCTGGAAGATGATGCCGTTGCCGGGATTCAGCTGCGCGCCCTTGGAGCCATCGACGTTGACCTTGATCACCTGAGCCTTGTCGACCAGCACTGTCTCCTTGGTGTTGAAGACGGTGCCGCCCGTGATGTCGAGCGTGCCGCCGCCGTGCCACATGATGCCGTTGCGGCGCGAGTTGACGATGGTCTGCCGCTCCGGCAGCGCGGCCAATTCGGCTTCGCTCAGGCCGATACCGAGGCTCTCGTTCAGTTCGGCTACGGTGGCCTTGTCACTGTCGCCGTAGTGCAGGAAGCTGCCCCTTGAGATCGTGGCATACGTGGCCACATCCATGGTGCAGCCCAAGAAATACTCGGTGGCATCGCCGATGCCGTACGAGCCGTATCCGTCTGCGCCCGTCACCGCGATGGTGTCGTTGATCGCCGTCAGAGTCGGCGTGGTGCAGCCATCGGTCGACATGACGCCCCAGCCCTCAGAGGCGATGTACGAGTTCACATAGGTCGCCTTGGTGTTGGTGCCCAGCAGGTTCGTGCACCGCACGTTGCCCGAGAGACCCAGCATCCACGGCACCGAGCGCATCTGCGCGGTGTCGATGGTCGGCACGTAGTCGGCCGGAAGGACACCGTTCATCGTCACGAGCCGGGAGTTCTTGACCAGCAGGTTCGCACCACCGTCGGCGATGACCGCCGCGCGCGCCACGCCGGTGTTCAAGATGTTCGCTCCATCAACGACCACGGTGCTGCCACCGGTCGCTACGATGCCCGTGCCAAGGCCGATGAAGTCGCTGCGGCCGTTGCCCACGAAGCTGATCATGGGATTGGTCAGCGTGTAGCTCCCGCCGGCAACGTAGACACCCGTGAAGGCCTCGCCGGTCGAGTACAGCTGAAGATTCTTCGCGAACGTCGAGGTGACCTGCCCTCCCTTGACGGCGGCGGGCACCGACTTGGCGATCTCATATCCGCCCGCGCCGACATACACCGCCTGCCGGAACGGGAACATGATCGGCGGCCCGGGAGGTCCAGGCGCCGTATAGGGCACGAGGTTGTTCATGGCTGGAGTGATGACGACATCGCCCATATACGTGCCTGGTTTGATGGCGACGTCCATGCCGGCGGTCGTCACAAGGGCTTGGCCGGTCTCCACCCCATTGACCGTAAGGGTCAGGATGTAGCCGTCGGCGGCCTTGACCGTCGCCCCTTGATCGACGACCAGCACGTTCATGCGCGTGGTCTGATCGACAACCCAGGTTGTTCCCGCGGCTACCGTCTTGCTGGCGACGAACTGCTGGGCCAGAACCCCAGGCACCACCGCCAGAAGCAACACGGCAACGGCGAGAACAGCGATAAAGACTGCGATGAAACGATTGCGCTTTGTCATGCTCCCACTCCTTAGCGTCGTTGTCCCCCGCACTCCTTGACGCTATCGCAGGCAACCAACAAATGCAATCGGTAATACCTTTTGGAAAAGAGAGGCGTTTCAGTCCCTGCGCGGGCGTTCGTGGGGAGTTCGCACGGGACCAGAACCCAGCTCAAACCGGGGCAAGCAACAAGCGTGGAGTAGATCAGAAGGGAACCGACGCAGCATGAGCGCTCCAATCGGAAACAACTCACTGCGAAGCCGGTTCATACCTTGCCCATAGGAGGCGACGACCGGAATTGAACCGGTGTAGCGGGTTTTGCAGACCCGTGCCTAGCCACTCGGCCACGTCGCCCCGCTGGGACAGAATGGAGCGGATGAAGGGATTCGAACCCTCGACCTTCTGCATGGCAAGCAGACGCTCTAGCCAACTGAGCTACATCCGCCCGGAACCTCGCGGCTGGTGGATTATAGACCAGCCTTCTGCTGTTCGTCCAGAGCTTTGTTCACCAATGCGTCGGCTCTCGCGTTTTCTTTTCGCTCCACATGCCTTATGGCGAAACGCTTGAAGCCGCCCGCCCGGCGACGGGCCTCCTCGTAGAGCGGCCGCAGGCCTTCGTTCTTCACCTTGTAGGCGCCCAGCATCTGTCGCACCAGTAGCTCGGAGTCTGACGTGATCTCCACCTGCTCGGCCCCCACCCTTTGGGCTACCTCGAGAGCCTTGAGAAGAGCGCGATACTCGGCGACATTGTTCGTGCAGATGCCGATCGCCTCAGCGACCATCTCCACCGGGCAGCCTTCGCCATCTTCGACTACCACTCCGATCGCGCTCGGCCCGGGATTACCCCGGGAGCCCCCGTCGATCCAGGCACGCACGACGGGCGTTTTCGAGTCTCGCCTCTCAGCCGGGAACAACTCCATCGCCGCCGGCGCACCGGCTCGAGCGGCCGTCGCCGCCCGCACCCTCTCTTCTGGATTCGCCGGGGCGGCACAGCCACCGACGAGCGTCCACGGCGCACACCATCCTCGCGAGATGTCCACACCCACGCCGCCCTCAACCAGTCTGTCCGCGAGCCCTTTCGCCCAGAGTTTGAAGGCCCACCACTCCAAACCGCCATGCGGCGTATCGATGAGCGAGTAGCCGCGCTCTGTGGCTTGCTCACCCATGTGATAGCTGAGATCGCCGGTGATCAGCACCTCGCACTGTCCAGGAACGTTGTCCACCCAACTACGGCCGCTTCCAGGAAGCACGCCCACGATCGACACCGGGCGCGAGCCGTCTCCGCTGTACAAGACCCGGTCAAGTTCGAACAGGTTCTTGACCCTTGTCGCCAACTCGGCGATGGTGATGGCCCGCGGCAATGTGCCGACCCTTCCCAGACCGGCTCGTGAGACGACGTCCTCGACCGGATAGAGGTCGAAGGCCGGCTCCTCGTACGGGTGCGCTTCGATGAACGCGCGAACGACCCTGCTCACTCTCGCCTTGGGGACCACCGTCTCCCATCTGATCTCAGGTGTGCGCTCGGGTCGGGCGATCTCGCCGATGGTCGGATCGCTCCCGGGCAAGGGGGTGAACCACCCCGTGCCGCTGGTCGTGAACGCGCACTCCTTGTAGTTGCCGATGCCTCCCCCGCCCGCCGAGAACACCGCCGCGGCCACCTCTTCGACAGCAGACTCGGGGATGAACGCGACCAGCTTCATCCACCCTCTTGGCGCAAACTCCAGAGGCTGCATGCCCCGCAGACCCAGAGCGGTGCCGGTGAGATCGGCGATTCCTCCATCAACCGAGTCGAGGTTGGTGTGACAGCTGATGAGCGACACGCC